>JAYSMB010000270.1:0-7730 GCA_043725065.1 Burkholderiales bacterium | reverse complement strand
TTGATCAAGGAGAAACGTGATGGCAACTGCGAAAAAGGCCGCCAAGAAGGCGCCGGCGAAGAAGGCGGCCAAGAAGGCCCCGATGAAGAAGATGGCAGCCAAGAAGGCTCCGGCCAAGAAGGCCGCCAAGAAGACGGCGAAGAAGGCCGCCAAGAAGGCCGCCAAGAAGGCGCCTGCGAAGAAGGCCGCCAAGAAGGCTGCGAAGAAAGCGCCTGCCAAGAAGGCCGCCAAGAAAGCGCCTGCCAAGAAGGCGGCAAAGAAAGCCGCCAAGAAGGCGCCTGCGAAGAAGCCGGCTGCCGCACCTGCTGCGGCACCGGCTGCTCCCGCAGCGCCGGCGAAAACGGCTCTGAGCCCTCAAGCGGCTTGGCCGTTTCCGACGGGCGGCAAGCCCTGAGAGAGCGACAGGCGCTCTTTGCGCCTGTCGATCAAACCCGGCTTCGGCCGGGTTTTTTGTTGACCTCGGGTTTTAAGTCGCTGTTGGCTTGTTCGAGCGTCCGGACCATCATCTGGCAGTGCCGAACTTGAAGGTGCTGCGCCAGGCCGGCGAGACGGCGACGCTTGTCCCTCGGCCAGTTGCGGCGAAAACTTGAGCAGTCCGATACCGCAACTCGCCCAACCTACCATGTCAGCGCCATCCCTCACCCGTCCAGGCCGACGAACCTTTCTGGCGCATTCGCTGGCGAGCGCTGGCTTGTTGACCCTCTCGCCTGGCCTCGTTTTCTCTGCGACGACGCTTGTTGTGCCGAACGTGACGGGGCTCTATTCCGTCGAGGTCGCCAGGATCGTCGTTCCCCTCACCGCGATTGACGTTGCCCTCGCGGTACGCGGCTGGGACGGGAAGGTAGCCGTCGGTGGCGGCCGCTACAGCATGGGCGGACAGGTCGCCATACGTGGCGGTCTTCATCTGGACATGCGCCGGATGCGCCTTCTGGTCTGGCTGCGCCCGGACGAAAAGACGGTCCGTGTTCAGGCGGGGATGCGCTGGCGCGACCTTCAGGACGTCCTGGACCCGCTGAACCTTGCGGTCAAGACGATGCAGAGCTACTCAAATTTTACCGTTGGCGGCGCGGTCTCCGTCAACGCACATGGCCGATATGTGGGACACGGGCCCGTTGCCAATACGGTTCGTGCTTTGCAACTCGTGCTGGCCGATGGCTCGGTCATCGAGACGAGCATCCAACAGAACGCGGATTGCTTTCGCGCGGCCATCGGGGGCTACGGCACCGTCGGCGTCATTACGGAGGTTGAACTCGACTTGGTCGACAACGTCCGCATCCGGCGAGACGTGGCCGACATTCCCCTTGACCGATACCCGGCGTTTTTCAAGCGTCAGGTGCTGGGCGATGCGACCAGCGTTCTTCACAACGCCGACCTGCCGCCGCCGCTATTCGATTCACCTGTCTGCGTCACATGGCGCAAGACCGACACGCCATTGACCGATCCGGAAAGGCTTGTGCCGCGAGGCGAGACGTACAACACCGAACAGAACATCTTTTTCGCCCTGACCGAGTTGCCGGGCAGCGAGTACTTGAGGAAGTCCGTCATCCGGCCAATGCTGACCGACAAGCCATCGGTGAAGTGGCTCAACCGGGAAGCGAGCCTGGACGTGGCGGAGTTGGAGCCAAGAACACGCCGCATGGCGACCTACGTCTTACAGGAGTACTTCATCCCGGAACGAAACTTTCTGCCATTTGCGAAGGGGCTCGCCAGGGTCTTGATTGACAAGCAGGTCAGTGCTGTCAACGTCTCGATCAGGCACTCGCCGGCCGACGTCGTGTCCCTCTTGCCGTGGGCCCGGGAAGACGTCTTCTCCTTCGTTCTGTACTACAAACAAAGGACGAGTGCCGATGCGCGTGAACAGGTCGGTCGATGGACGCGAGACCTCATCAGCCTTGCGCTCGCGAATGAAGGTCGGTACTACCTGCCCTACCAACCACATGCGACGAAGGAGCAATTCGAACGCGCCTACCCGGAAGCCTCCCTGCTGCGAAACGTCAAGCGAAGGCTAGATCCGGAACAGAAATTCTCGAACGAACTCTGGGCCAAGTATCTTTTGAGACAGCGCCGGTTGCCTGACGCCTCTACCTCACCGGCCGGAACCCCAGGCCGCCTCACGGCGGCATGATTTGCGTGTCGGCGAAGCCGTGGGTCGGCGCCAGCGGCATCCTGCCGGAGTTGTCTTCGGCGGCGCGCTCGGCGGCAAGCAGTGCCTGCTCGAGCCCACGCGTGCGCTTGCGACTCGCTTCGGTGTCCTGCAGCGCTTTGCGTTGCTCGGACAGCTCCTTCTTGAGCGTCTCGATCTGCTTTTTCGCCTGCAGCGTCTGCTGCTGGGAAAACAGCCGGCTCTGATCGCTCTTGTGCAGGCGATGTGCGGCGGCAAGGAGCTTCTTCCCGTACCACCAGCGGCACCCCGCCCAGGTCGCCAGCGAGGCGACGACGAGCGAAATCACGACGACGAAGGTTTGGAACAAGGCCATGGTCTGCGGCTTCGGATCATTCGCGGCGAACTTGACGCAAGACCACCTTACGAAGCGACGATCGTGCGATCCAGCACATGATTCTGACCGCCACGGCGGGCGATCTTCAAGGCGCCCAGTCGATTGCCCAGCATGGCGCAGCGCTCCAGCGGCCAGCCGCGTTCGAGGCCGTAGAGCAGGGCGCTTCGGAACGCGTCGCCGCAGCCGGTCGGATCGACGACCTGCTCCGCCGCAACGCCTGCGACGCGGGTGCGCGTGCCGCTCTGCCACAACTCGCAGCCCTCGGCGCCGAGCGTGACAACGATGCCGCGTAGATGCGAGCGCGACAGCGCCTCAAGCGTCATGCCGGTCCGCTCGCACAGCATCTCGGCTTCGTAGTCGTTGACGGCGAGCCAGCTCGCCTGTTCGACGAAGCGGCGCAGCTCGGCGCCGTCGAACATCGGCAAGCCCTGTCCGGGGTCGAAGATGAAAGGCACACTCGCCGCGGTCAACTGGTCGGCGTGTCGGAGCATCGCGTCGCGGCCGTCGGGCGCGACGATCGCCAATGCCAGGTCGACGTCCCTGGGGATGTCGATCTCGTGCGCGGCCTGCATCGCGCCGGGATGGAAGGCGGTGATCTGGTTGTTGTCGAGGTCGGTCATGATGAACGCCTGCGCCGTGAAGCTGCCTTCGACGGTCCGCACCGATTGCGTCGCCAGACCCCAGGAACGCAGTCGTTCGACGTACTCGGCGCCGTCGCTTCCCACGGCGGCGACGACGATCGTTTCGGCGCCGAGTGCGGCCAGGTTGTAGGCGATGTTGCCGGCGCAGCCGCCAAACTCGCGACGCAGGCTCGGAACGAGGAACGAGACGTTCAGGACGTGCAGCTTGTCCGGCAGGATCTGGTCGACGAAGCGCCCGGGGAAAGTGGCGATGCTGTCGAACGCGAGCGATCCGCAGATCAATGTGGTCATGCGAGCTCCGGGGCTGGGCGCCGAATTGGCGCCGGGGTTTCAGGGATAGAAGATCTCGACGGTGTAGCCGGCGACGCGTGCGCCGCCGGCGTTGAGCATGAGTTGCAACGCCGTTTCCGTGCCGGGCTGGATCACGTTCGCCGCGCCGAAGTCGCGCGGAGCGAGCGCACGCCGGGCGACGAGCCCGCCGTTGCCGTCGGTGAGGCTGAGGTCGATCGAAGGCAGAGCGAGCGCGAGGCTGCCGCGGCTCTTCAGCGTGACCGAGAGGACGAAAGCGTCGAGACCGATCGCGCGCGTCAGCGCGCTGCTTTCGACCAGCACGTCGTCGATCCGGCGCGGTGCTTCGAGCACGCAGTCCACCGCCTTGCACCACGCTTCGAGAGCAGGCCGCGTCGCCGGCCACTGTGCCGCTACCGTATCGCGAAAATGATGGCCGACCTGCAGCGCCAGAACCGCAGCGCCGACAGAGCAGGCCGCGCCGAGCGCGAATCGCATCGGCGCGCTGCGCCAGCGGGCACGCCGCTCCGCACGGCGAATGAAATCCGGCTGTTGATGCGCGCTTTCCAACGGCAGGTCGCCGGCGCCGCTGATCGGCGACTCGATCAACTCGGCGTTGTTGGGCGACGCATTCTCCGCGAACAGGTCCGAATCGAAGCGCGCGTCCGAGAACTCGAGCCGGTCGCGGGCGTTGACCTGCACCGGTGGCGTCTTGTCGCTCTCGGCGCGGCGGTTGCGAAACAGATGGGCGTCGATCGGGTCGAGGTCCTCGTGCACGGCGGGCGAAGTGGTCGGCCCCGGGTCGATACGGGCCTTCGGCGACGGTGCCTCGGCACCTGCCGAACCGAGCGGCTCGGACGCGGCCGCCGCCGAGGCGCCGCTACCCGGGTGCGACGCGAACGCCTCGTCCCATTCGGCCGGAGTCTCGCGGCCGAGATCGAACAAGCCCTCGAGCGCGTTGAAAACTGCGTCGCAGCGACCGCAGCGGACCCAGCCCTCGGAGACCTTGAGTTGGTCCTGTACGACACGAAAGACCGTCCCGCACGAGGTGCAGCGCGTCGCCAGACTCATCGCGAAATCATGCCACGCGCCGCGCCGCCGGGCGACCGCCGGTCATCAGGATCCAGCCCTCCTGCTCGTCGTCGACGCGTAGCGTCAGCCAGGGCGCGTAGCTGGCGCAGAGGTCGTCGGCCTGCGCCGCGAGGATGCCCGAGAGCAGCAGCTCGCCGCCCGACTCCAGGCGGGTCGAGAGCAGCGGCGCGAGCAGCTTGAGCGGCGTCGCCAGGATGTTGGCGACGATCAGCGAATAGCTGCCGTCGACCATGTCCGCCTCGCCGGCACGAAGTGCCACGTCGTTGGCGATCGCATTGGCGCGCGTCGCGTCGACAGCGGCTGGGTCGATGTCGACCGCATCGATCGTCGCGGCGCCGAACAGTCCGGCGGCGATCGCCAGCACACCCGAGCCGCAGCCGTAGTCGAGCACGCGCGGCCACGGGGTTGACCGCTCGGCCGCGCTGCGCGCGATCCAGCGCAGGCACATGCGGGTGGTCGGATGGGTTCCGGTGCCGAACGCCATGCCCGGATCGAGCCGGATCACGCGGATGGCTTCGGAAGGCACCTTCGACCAGGTCGGCACGATCCAGAAATCGGGTTCGATTTCAGTCGGACCGAACTGCGATTGCGTCAGGCGGACCCAGTCGAGATCGTCGACCCGCGCGATCGCTTCGATCCGCGCTCCTTCGCCCGCCGCGCTCGCCGCGAGCCCGGCAGCCGCGCCGGTCGCGCTCGCCTCGTCGCTGAAGAGCGCGGTCAGGCGAGCCCGCCGCCAGCGCGCGCCATCGCCGATGCCCGGCTCGTCGAACACGGGCCGCTCGGCGGCGCTGCCCGCATCCGCGTCTTCGATGGAGACCGAGAGCGCGGCGTGATCGTCCGAGAGCAGATCCGACACCGCGTCGACCGACGCGGCGGCGGCCAGCACCGTCAGCGCGTGCATCGCGCCGGCGTCAGCGCTTGTGCTGATCGAGCCATCCTTCGAGGTAGTGGATGCTGGTTCCACCCTCGATGAACTTCGCGTCGACCATCAGCTCGCGGTGCAAGGGAATGTTGGTCAGGATGCCCTCGACCACCGTCTCGGAAAGCGCCGTGCGCATGCGCGCCAGAGCCTGGTCGCGGGTATCGCCATGGACGATGATCTTGCCGATCATCGAGTCGTAGTTCGGCGGCACGAAGTAATTCGTGTAGGCATGCGAATCGACGCGAACGCCTGGGCCGCCGGGCGGATGCCACATCGTCACGCGCCCGGGCGAAGGCGTGAACTTGTACGGATCCTCGGCGTTGATCCGGCACTCGATGGCGTGGCCGCGACACTGTACGTTGCGCTGCTGGATCGCCATCTTCTCGCCGGCGGCGATCCGGATCTGCATCTGCACGATGTCGATGCCGGTCACCCACTCGGTCACCGGATGCTCGACCTGGATCCGGGTGTTCATCTCGATGAAGAAGAACTCGCCGTTCTCATAGAGAAACTCGAAGGTCCCGGCGCCGCGATAGCCGATCCGCTTGCAGGCAGCGACGCAGCGTTCGCCCATCTTCTCGATGATGCGCCGCGGAATGCCGGGAGCCGGCGCTTCTTCAATGATCTTCTGGTGGCGCCGCTGCATCGAGCAGTCGCGTTCGCCAAGCCAGAGCACGTTCTTGTGCTGATCGGCAAGAACCTGAATCTCGATATGCCGTGGATTCTCGAGAAACTTTTCCATGTAGACGGCCGGATTGCCGAACGCGGCTCCGGCTTCGGCACGCGTCATCTGGACTGCGGAAACGAGGGCCGCCTCGGTGTGGACAACGCGCATGCCACGGCCCCCGCCGCCGCCGGCCGCCTTGATGATCACCGGGTAGCCAAGCGCGCGCGCCGCACGGATCGATTCTTTTGGGTCATCGGACAGCGCACCTTCGGATCCCGGCACGCAGGGCACGCCGGCCTTGATCATCGATTGCTTCGCCGAAACCTTGTCGCCCATGATCCGGATCGAGTCGGAGGTGGGGCCGATGAAGACGAAGCCGCTGCGCTCGACCCGCTCGGCGAAGTCGGCGTTCTCGGAGAGGAAGCCGTAGCCCGGGTGGATGGCCTCGGCGTCGGTCACTTCGGCCGTCGCGATGATGGCCGGCATGTTGAGGTAGCTCTGCGCCGACGCCGCCGGGCCGATGCAAACGGCCTCGTCAGCCAGCTTGACGTACTTGGCGTCGCGGTCCGCCTCGGAATAGACGACGACCGACTTGACATCGAGTTCGCGGCACGCTCGCTGGATGCGCAGGGCGATCTCGCCTCGATTGGCGATCAGGATCTTCTTGAACATCGGTTCAGACGAGTGTGAACGACAAGCGCGCGAGCGTTTGGCGGGAACTCATTCAATGACGAAGAGGGCCTGACCAAACTCCACAGCCTGCCCGTTCTCGCAGAGAATTTCCCGGATCGTGCCCGCCGAATCGGCCTCGATCTCGTTCATGATCTTCATCGCTTCGATGATGCAGATCGGCTCGCCGGCCTTGACGACTTTGCCGATTTCTACGAAGGCGTCGGTACCCGGGCTGGCCGAGCGGTAGAAGGTTCCCACCATCGGCGATTTGACGACATGACCCGGACTCGCCTTCGGCTCGGCGGCGACCTCCGCGCCCAGAAGGCAGGCAGCGGTGGCGGGCGGTGCCGTGGCGACGCTCGAAGCCATCGGTGCCGAAGGCATCACGGTGGGCGCATTGGCCTTGACGATGCGAACCTTGCCGTCTGCTTCGACGATTTCCAGCTCGGAGATGTTCGACTCCGATACGAGGTCGATAAGCGTTTTTAGCTTTCGTAGATCCATTGATGGATTACCTAGGAAAATACAGTCCAAATTCTCGGCGACGCTGTCGTAGGTACGCCGCTTGGCGTGCAATCGGCGCAGGTTCGGTGCGCGCGCAAGCGGCGGCGAGGCGCGACTTTAAGCGATTTATCAGAGGTTAACGGCAATTGCCGGCAAAAATCTGCCTGTTGAGGGAACGGCCAGAGGCGTCGCTAACGCGTCGAGGCCGCCCAGGTCTCCAGCACGCCCGCGTCTAGCGCGCCCAGCTTGCGCCGCACCACGGATCCCGCCGCGTTGAAGGCGACAGAAAAAGGCAGACCGCCGGCGCGGTTTCCGAGCCGGCGCGACAGATCTAGCCCCTCTTCTCCGGCGAGCGCCACCGGAAGCCGCAGACTGTGTTCGGCAATGAAGCGGCGGACCGGGTCGGCGGAATCGACAGCCAGCGCCAGCACGTTCCAGCCCGCTAT
>JAYSMB010000269.1:0-12594 GCA_043725065.1 Burkholderiales bacterium | reverse complement strand
CGACGCGAGCACTGCGAGCGTCGACGACGCCAGCGTCGACATCGTCTTCGCATCGACGGTCTTCTCGTCGCTGCTCGACGACGCCTTCCAGCTCCGTCTGGCCACTGCAATGTGGCGTTGGGTCAAGCCCAGCGGCGGCGTGCTCTGGTACGACTTCACCGTCGACAACCCGCGCAACGCCGACGTGCGCGGCGTGCCTCTGGCGCGCATTCGCGAGCTCTTTCCCGAGGCGCGGCTCGAGCATCGTCGTGTCACCCTGGCGCCACCGATCGCGCGAACGGTATGTCGCGTCCATCCCGCGCTTTATCCGGTCTTCAATGCCGTAGTGCCGCTGCGAACGCACGTGATTGGCTGGCTTGGCAAGGCGATCTGACGGCAGGCCTCGCTCGCGTAGAATCAGAGCATCGATGCATCACCGCATCAAACTGGGAGAAAGTCTTGCGCACCACGCTCGATATCGACGACGACCTGATGGCCGCTGCCAAGGAACTGGCGCGGCGCGAGCGCAGCAGTGCAGGCAAGGTTGTGTCGCGATTGCTGCGCCAGTCGTTGACCGGCGCACGTACTCCAGTTGCCGAGTCGGCGGGCAGGCTGCGGGCGGTGGCCGGCTTCAAGCCGTTTCCGGCGCGTCCGGGCGTGGTCGTGACCGACGAAGAGGTGAATGCGCTGCGCGAGGTCGAAGGGATCTGATGCGAGCGCTCCTGGACGTCAACGTCCTCGTCGCTCTCCTCGATGGAACGCATCTTCATCACCGCATGGCGACGCAGTGGCTCGCCGCCAACGTCAAGCACGGATGGGCGTCGTGCCCGCTCACCCAGAACGGCTGCGTGCGAATCCTTTCGCTGCCGACCTACCAGAACGCGCACACACCTTCCGCCGTTGCCGACCGCCTTGCCCAGGCGACGGCCGACAAGAGCCATGCCTTCTGGCCCGATTCCGTCAGCGTCTTGGAAACGGGCCGCCTGCGCTGGGACCACGTGCTGACCTCGCGCCAAATCACCGACGTCTATCTGCTCGCGCTGGCTGTCGCCAAGGGCGGCCGGCTGGTGACACTCGACCGTGGCATCACGATCAAGGCGGTGTCCGGTGCAAGCCCCAAACACCTCGTCACGCTCGGCCGAGAGGCGATGAAATGACCCTCCCTTTCCTCCCCTTCGCCCGCCCCGAAATCGGCGAGGCCGAGATCGCCGAGGTCGTCGATACCTTGCGCTCGGGGTGGCTCACGACCGGGCCGAAGGCCAGGCGCTTCGAGCACGACTTCAGCGCCTACCTCGGCGATGCGGGCCTGCATTCGATCGCCGTCAACTCGGCCACTGCCGGGTTGCACCTCGCGCTCGAGGCGCTCGGCGTCGGCGCTGGCGACGAAGTCATCACGACCACGCACACCTTCACCGCCACGGCCGAGGTCGCCCGCTACCTCGGCGCCGACGTCAAGCTGGTCGACATCGACCCGGCCACGCTCTGCATCGACGTGAACGCGGTCGAAGCGGCCATCGGGCCGAAGACGCGCGTCATCCTTCCTGTCCATTACGGTGGCCGCGCCGCAGACATGCCGGCGCTCCTTGCCATCGCCGCGCGGCATGGCCTGAAGGTGGTCGAGGATGCGGCGCATGCCCTGCCCACCACCTGCGGCGGGCAGCTCGTCGGCACGCTCGCATCCGACGCCACCGTCTTCAGCTTCTATGCCAACAAGACGATCACCACCGGTGAAGGCGGCATGGTCGTGACCCGCGACGCCAAGCTCGCCAAGCGCATGACGATCATGCGTCTTCACGGCATGAGCCGGGACGCTTTCGATCGCTTCACCGCCGAGGTGCCGAGCTGGTACTACGAGATTGTCGCGCCCGGCTTCAAGTACAACCTGCCCGACATCGCGGCGGCGGTCGGCATTCACCAGCTCAAGCGTGCCGACGCGTTCCGGCAGCGACGCGCCGAGATCGCGCAACGCTACGACGAAGGCCTGGCCGGCCTGCCGCTGCTCACGCCGCCACACGCCGCGCCCGGCGACCAGCACGCCTGGCATCTCTATCCGATCCGCCTCGACGACGTGGCGCCGATCGGCCGCGACGCGCTCGTCGACCGGCTCTATGCCGCCGGCATCGGCTGCAGCGTCCACTACATCCCGCTGCACCTGCAGCCCTACTGGCGCGACCGCTACGGTCTCGAGACTCGCTCGTTCCCGCATTCGCAGCGCGCCTACGAGCGGATGCTCAGCCTACCGATCTACACGCTGATGAGCGACGCCGATGTCGACCGTGTCGTCGCCGCCCTGCGCGCCGCGCTCGGCTGACGCGGCGACGTTCGCGCCCGATGGCCAAGCGCTTGCTCGACGTCTTCGCCTCCGCGTTCGGCCTGCTGTTGCTGGCGCCGCTGTTCGCGGTCATGGCGATCTGGATTCGCCTCGATTCACCGGGGCCGGTCTTCTTCCGCCAGGAGCGCGTCGGTCGCGACGGAGCTGTCTTTCGCATCCACAAGTTCAGGACCATGCGTGTCGCGCCCGGTGCTGCCGACGCGGCGATCACTGTCGGCGCCGACCCGCGCATCACCAACGCCGGCGCGTTCCTGCGCCGCACCAAGCTCGACGAGCTGGCGCAACTCATCGACGTGCTGCGCGGCGACATGAGCCTGGTCGGGCCGCGGCCCGAAGTGCCGCATTACGTGGCTTCTTATCCCGCCGATGTGCGCGCCAAGGTCCTGAGCGTGCGGCCCGGCATCACCGATCCGGCGTCGCTGCAGTTTCGAAACGAGAGCGAGCTGCTGGCGCGTGCGGTCGACCCTGAACGCGAGTACCGCGAGGTGGTGCTGCCCGCCAAATTGCGCCTTGCCGTCGAGTACGTCGATCAGGCGACGCTCGCCGGCGACCTCCGCCTGATCGGCTTGACGCTGCGCGCCTTGATCGGCTCGCGCCAATGAACAACCAGAGCGCATGGCAAGGGGTCGAGCGCGTGCTGGAGCGCCTGCGCCCGCATCGCGTGCCGCTCATCCTCGCTGTCGATGCCGCCGTGATCTGCGCGGCCTGGAATTTCACCTACCTGTTCCGGCTCGGCTTCGAGCGCTGGTGGTCGGCGCGGCCGGGCTACGACCTTGCCGTGATGGTCGGCGTGGCGGCGATCTATCTGGTGGTGCTCACCCTGGCTCGGGTGCCGCGCGGCATGTGGCGCTTCTCGGGCTTTGCCGAGATCAAGCGGTTGACGCTCGCCTGTCTGGGCGCGGGCGTGATCGTCGCGGCGGCGGTGCTGCTGCTGCAACTGCGCGAGGTGCCGCGCGCGGTGATGGCGCTGCACCCGATCGTCACGATCATGGGCTTGTGCATGGTCCGCATCCTCTACCGCATGCTCTACGAGCAGGCTCGGGCCAAGCGCCACGAAGGCGCGGCCGAGGCGCGCCGCGCCGTCGTCATGGGTGCGGGCGAGGCGGCGCGCCTGCTGCTCGCCGGGCTGCAAGACCAGGGCTGGACGGTGCTGGCCTTGCTCGACGACGACCCGGCCAAGCAAGACGCGCGCATCGGCGGCGTCTCGGTCGTCGGCACGCTCGACGACGTGACGCGGCCCGAGGTGATCGCGACGGCGACGCACATCATCACCGCCATGCCCGGCGCCACCACGGCGCAGCGCCGGCGCGCCATCGAGCTGGCCTCGTCGGCGCGATTGCCGGTGCTGACCGTCCCTTCAATCGGCGAGCTGCGCGACGGCGGTACGCGCATCGAGAGGGTGCGCGCGATCGAGCCGGAGGATCTGCTCGGCCGCGATCCGGTGCAGCTCGACGAGGCTGGCGTGGCGAAGCTGATCCGCGGCAAGACAGTACTCGTCACCGGCGCCGGCGGCAGCATCGGCAGCGAGCTGTGCCGGCAGATCGCGCGCCATGGTCCGGCACGGCTTGTCCTCTTCGAGTTGAGCGAGCTCAATCTCTACACGATCGATCAGGCGCTGGCCGAACGCTTCCCGAACGTTCCGTTGACGCGGCTGATCGGCGACGTGAAGAACGTCGAGACGCTACGCCACGTCATGCACAAGTGGCGGCCGAACCTCGTCTTCCACGCCGCTGCCTACAAGCACGTGCCACTGGTCGAGGAGGACAACGCCTGCGCGGCGCTGCAGAACAACACGCTCGGCACCTGGCGCGCGGCCGAGGCCAGCGCCGAGGCGGGTGTCGACCGATTCGTGCTCATCAGCACCGACAAGGCGGTCAACCCCACCAACGTGATGGGCGCGACCAAGCGCGCTGCCGAGATGGCGATCAGCGGCCTGGCACGTGTCTCGCCGCAAACCCGCTTCATGGCCGTACGCTTCGGCAACGTGCTCGGTTCGAGCGGCAGCGTCATCCCGCGCTTCAAGGAGCAGATCGCGCGCGGCGGCCCGGTGACCGTGACGCACCCTGAGATCACGCGCTACTTCATGACGGTGGCCGAAGCGGCGCGCCTCGTGCTGCAGGCCGCGGCGATCGGCGAGAGTGGGCGCGTCTACGTGCTCGACATGGGCGAGCCGGTGCGCATCGTCGATCTGGCGCGCGACCTCATCCGCCTGGCGGGGCAGTCGCCTGAGGACGTGCCGATTGTCTTCACGGGCTTGCGCCCGGGCGAGAAGCTGTACGAGGAACTTCTCGCCGATTCGGACCACACGCTGCCGACGACGGTGCCCGAGTTGCGCATCGCCACCTTGCAGCGCGACGACGGGCGCATCGACGAGTTGCTGGCGCTGGCGGCGCGAGCGTCGCCCGTGCCCGATGACGCCGAGGTCCGCGAGGCCTTGCAGGCGGCCGTGGCAGAGTACCAGCCCGCCGCGTGACGCTACCATCGCGGGCCGTTCTCTCTACTTCCGCGCCCCGGCCATAGCTGATGCGCCTTTCTGATGAAGCCGTCGACATCCTTTCTCTTCGCACGAATCCCGTTCGGAACCTGCATGGCCCTGGCCGCCGCGATCCTGCTGGGTGCCGCGGCTGCGCGGGCTGCCGACGAGCCGGCCGCCGGCGGCACGTTCAATGCCCCAGGCTATCCGCAGCGGAACTCCCCCACGACGCCATCGAGCCCTGGCGATCAAAACGCCAACGCCCCCGGCAGCCCGAGCATTCAGGCCGCGCCTTTGCGCAGCACTAACAACAACGACCGAACGCGTCAGCAGAATGCCAGCCAGGATCCCCAGCCGCAGCGCCGGTTCGACGAGCCTCCGCCCAAGCCGACCGAGTTCCAGCGCTTCGTGGAGGGCGCCGTTGGCCGCCTCCTGCCGATCTTCGGCGCCTCGTTCTTCGCCAACGCTGCCGATCCCTCGCTGTCTCTCGACAACGTTCCGGTTTCTGCCGATTACACCATCGGCCCGGGCGACGAGATCATCACCCGCGCGTGGGGATCGATCGACGTCGACTACCGCAGCACAGTCGACCGAAACGGCATGCTCAATCTGCCGAAGGTGGGCAGCTTCAACGTCGCGGGCGTCAAGGCTTCGGACCTCGAGAAGAACCTGCGCGCGCAGATCGGCCGCCTGTACACGAACTTCAATCTGAGCGTCTCGCTCGGGCAGCTGCGCGGCCTTCGCGTCTTCGTCGTCGGCCCGGCGCAACGACCCGGTGTCGTCACCCTGCCGAGCCAGTCGACAGTGCTTTCGGCCATCGTCAGCGCTGGCGGACCGGCGCCAAGCGGATCGATGCGGCGGGTCCTGCTGCGTCGCGACGGGCGCGTCATCTCCGAGCTCGACGTCTACGACTTCCTGGTCCTCGGCGACAAGTCGAAGGACGTGCAGCTGGCCGCTGGCGATGTGGTCGTTTTCCAGCCGGCCGGGCCACGCGTGGCCTTGACCGGCTCGCTCGATACCCCGGCCATCTACGAGCTCAAGTCCGCGCAGGAACCGCTGCGCGACGTCCTGCGATATGCCGGAGGGGCCGCGGTCCTCGCCGATCCGAACCGAGTCCAGCTCGAGCGGATCGACGCGGGGCAATCCATCGCGGCTCGATCCGTGGAGGTTTTCCGCCTTGATGCGGCGGGCCTGCAAAAGACGCTACGCGACGGCGACGTGTTTACGCTGTTGTCGATCTCGCCGCAGTTCGCCAACGCCGTGACCTTGAAGGGCCACGTGGCGCAGCCACTGCGCTACCCCTTCACACCCGGAATGCGCATTCGCGACCTGATCCCCGATCGGGATGCCTTGATCTCGCCCGACTTCTACCGGCGAAAGAACCTGCTTGTGCAGGTGGTCGAGGACGAAGACGATACACGCCAGAGAGCGCGTCCCGGCACCGGCCTCGGCACTGGAACCGGCACCGGCAGCAGCACCGGAACCGGCACTGACACGGGTACTCGCGCGACGGGTGGCATGTCGCCCCGCGCCAATCGGCTTTCTCCGCTCGGTACGGAGCGGGCCGGGACCGAGGTCGACGGAGTCGATCCGGCGGCATCCAATCGCGCCATCGGCGAGCAGGCTTCCATGCGCGAACAGGATCGGCTTGCCGTCGCACGATCGCGGCGAACGCCGGCGGCCCTGTTCGACGATCTGAACTGGGACTATGCGACGGTGGAGAGATTGAATCTCGATCTGAGCACCCAGGTCATTTCGTTCAATCTCGGCAAGGCGGTCCTGCAGAAGGACGAGGCGAACAACATCGCCCTTGCGCCCGGAGACGTGGTCACGGTCTATAGCCAGAAGGACATCCGCGTTCCGGTGGCGCGGCAAACCCGGCTTGTCGCACTCGAAGGCGAGGTGGGCGCTCCCGGCGTCTATCAGTTGCTGCCCGGCGAGACATTGCGCAGCCTGCTGCAGCGCGCTGGCGGCTTCACTCCGCAGGCGTACGTCTATGGCCTCGAATTAAGCCGCGAGGAAACGCGGGCCCGGCAGCGAGAAAACCTCAGCGCGGCCGTGGCGCGACTCGAGAGCCTTTCGGCGATCCAGACCGCTCGCGATGCGGCCAATCGTCGCGACGAGACGAGCGCACAGACGGCGACGGCCGTCAGCAATGCCGCGACGCAGGCCCAACTGGCGAGGCTGTCGCGATTGCAGCCGAACGGCCGCATCGCCCTGGAGCTGACACCCGAAGCGAGCACGATCGATTCGCTGCCCGATCTGCCGCTCGAGCACGGCGACCGCATCGTCGTGCCGCCGCGGCCGGGCTTCGTCACCGTTGCCGGCGCCGTGGTCAACAGCAACGCCTTCATCTGGAAGCCAGGCCGTACCGCTGGCGACTACCTTCACCTGGCCGGCGCCGACGAGGCCGCCGACACTTCGAACATGTTCATCCTTCGCGCCGACGGAACGGTCAACCACGCCACCGACAAGCGCGGCTTCTTCGGGCGAAACGATCTCGAGTCACAGCCGATGCAGCCGGGCGACGCCTTGATCGTCCCGAATCAGCTCGACTTCGAGACCTGGGGACGGGCGTTCGTGCGGAACGCGAAGGACGTGGCGCAGATATTCTCAGGCTTTGGCATCGGCATTGCCGCCATCCATTCGATCGGCAAGTAGGCGACGATGCTTAGCGCCGAAATGACGCCGCCTCCCACGTCCACGCAAATTCTGGCCGACGAAACGGGTGACGGCCCTTCCATCAGCCTGGCCGATCTGCTCACTTGGCTCGGTGAGCAGAAGCGGCTGATCCTTTCCGTGACGGGGATGGCGGCGGTCGTCTCGCTCGTCGTCGCCTTGCTGCTTCCTTCGATCTACACCGCGCGCACGGCGCTGCTTGCACCGGCGTCGCAGCAACAAGGCAATTCTTCCGCCGCCCTCGCCGCACTTGGAGCGCTCGGTGGCCTGGCACCGAGCAGCTTGGCCGGACGCTCGCCGGACGAACTCTACGTCGCACTGCTCAAGAGCGACAGCGTGCAGCGGGCGCTCGCCGACCGCTTCGATCTCAAGACACATTACGACGTGGCCACCTACGAAGCCCTGCGCAGGGTTTTGCCGACCTATGTCCGAGTGAGCTCTGACAAGAAGAGCGGCGTGATCAGCGTGGAGGTCGACGACAAGGACGGTCAGTTCGCGGCCGACCTGGCCAACGCGCACTTGCCCGAGGTCAACAAGGTGATGTCACGGCTCGCTGTCTCCGAGGCGCAGTTGCGGCGCATGTTCTTCGAGAAGCAGCTTAACGACGCCAAGGAAAACCTGGTCAAGGCCGAGCAGTCGCTGCGCGCCGTGCAAGAGAAGTCCGGCGTCATCGTTCTGGACAAGCAGGCCGAGGCCCTGATCACCGGTGCCGCACTGGTGCGAGCCCAAATCAGCGAGCGCGAAGTTCAGCTCAAGGTGCTTCGCACCTCGGCGACCGAGCAGAACCCCGACGTGCTTCGCCTCAGCTCCGAGTTGCGTGCGCTGCGCGGCGAGCTCGCACGAATGGAATCGGCACAGGGCGGTTCGACCGGCAGCGCGGTGGACATGCCGGTTGGACGCATCCCGGAAGCTTCGATCGACTATGTGCGGGCGCGCCGCGAACTCAAGCTGCAGGAATCGATGCTCGAAGGCATGCTGCGTCAATACGAGATTGCCAAACTCGACGAAGCCAAGGAAGGCACGGCGCTGCAGGAGGTCGATCCGGCGCTAAAACCCGACTACAAGTCAAAGCCCTCACGGGCGTTGATCGTGCTGGTGAGCACGGTAGCGGCCCTGCTGTTGACGTCGGCTTGGGTTGCCATTCGGCGCCATGCCGCGGCAACGCGCGGATCGGATCCAAAAAGGGACGCCGCGTGGCGTCGGGTGATCAGCGCATGGCGCTTTCGTCGCGTGTAGCAACTACGGCGAGGGTGACCGCTTAGCCACGGGACCATAAGACCGCGGTCTCCTTCGGCTGCGCTTCGAGTCGTGGAACTTCGAGACGCATCGCGTCAAGCCAAGAACAATCAGCGGCGGAGAAAAAGCCACCCAGGCGTCTTGAAGCGGACGATGCTCCAGTACAAGTACATGTACACCGCCATAAATAGAAATACGAAAACGGTCAGGACTGCGGTGTTGTTCCACCATAGGACACTGGGGATAACCGACATGAGGCACAGAACCCACAGATAGGGCGAGGTCATTGAATTGCGCCTTGTTTGGCGTCGCTCCTGCGCGGTGCCGATGTGTAGCCGCATTACCCGTCGGTGGATCAGCGTATGCAAGTGGATACCGTCGGGTGCGGCCGTGGCAACACCACGCACGAACTTGCGTCGATAGATGGTGAAGACCGTTTCGAAGATCGGGTAGGCGCACAGCAGCAGCGCGAAAATCGGTGACACGTCGGCATTGCGCCGCATGAGAAGAACGCTCAATTCGGCAACGAGAAACCCGAGCAGATATGCACCACCGTCGCCGAGAAATATCAGGCCCGCGGGAAAGTTCCAGACGAAGAAGCCCAGGACGGCGCCGATCGTTATCAACGAAGCCGTCAACACGAACTGGTCACCGACCTGGAATGCCACATAGGCCACGGCGCTCACCATGATGAGTACGCACATCGACGCGAGGCCGTTGAAACCATCGATGATGTTGACGGCGTTGGCAACGCCAGTCACAGCGAATACGGTGAGGGCGATGGCGAAGGGAAACAAGGCAAGCATTTGATCAATGGCCGGAATCGCGACGCTGCGGAGTACGGCATCGAGAAACCATCCAGCCAGGCATGCCGAAACTGCGGTGAAAATCAGTCTCCACCTCGGTGAAACCTTTTTGGTCAGATCTTCGGCCAAACCGAAGAGGAACGTTGGAAGGCTCGATCCCAGGAGGAGCCAGAGCAGAACACGATGCTGTTCCTCCTCGATCTGTGCCGTACCCGCCCCTACGAACAAGGCGCCGAACACAGCGATTCCGCCGATGCGCGGCACGGGCGTCGAGTGAAACTTTTGTGGGCCGGACAGATCGTGGTCGGCCGAGTGGCGCTCATGCTGCGAGGCGGACCGAATCAGGACGATCGAGACGAAGAGAGAGGTCAGAAACGTGATGATGAAAAGTGGCATGGACGCGTCAATGGCCGTGGAGTGCGACAGAGCGGGCGCGATTGTCGCTCCGCTTGGTACCAACGGTTGTCTTTGATGGGGTTTTGCAGCGGAGGAGCCCGAAAACGGCCGATTGGTCAGGTCGTCCCGGCTCCCGCGGGGAATGCAGGCATACCGCAGGCAAAGAGGATCCAGAAATATTCGTTTTCGGCGAGGTCGACGTTGACGAACGGAACAGAGTCGACCGTCGCGAATTCTTCGCATGCAATGGTTCGCGCATTCCCTATGCGGTCGCATAAAATGTCGCACCGCTTCAGAAGCACGTCGCGATGCAGCCTCGTATTTCGAACTTTGGTAGATGACGAAATGACAATGGCGCTGCAGCGAATGATCGATGGCACGGCACCGGGACACACTCAGCGAGCGCTAGGCAAACCGAAGCGCAGTGCATACGCGCACGCGATTGCATGAAGGTACTGCACATCAGCAAGTTCTATCCTCCTGTCGTGGGAGGAATCGAATCGGTTGCGTTTGAGCTCACTGAGGGCATGAACCACTCCGGCGTGCAGGCCGATGTTCTGTGCGCGCACACAGCTCCACGGACGCGCCACGACGTCGGGTCCGGCGGGTATGCGATCACGCGTGCTGCCTCATGGGGCAAGCTGCTGTCGACGTCAATATCGCCGGCGTTGGTATTGCAGGCAATGCGGCTCAGGACACAGTACGACGTCGTCCACGTGCAAATGCCCGACCCGATGGCCGCTCTTGCGATCTGGATCGCTCGGCCGCGGGCCAAGCTGGTGGTTCACTGGCAGAGCGACGTGGTCAAGCAGCGCCGCGCGCTGAGGTACTACGAGCCGCTGCAGCGTTGGCTGCTCGGTCGAGCCGACGCGATCATTGCCGCGACGCCGCCTTATGCCGCCTCGTCGCTCCCACTGCAGCCTTGGAAAGACAAGGTTGTCGTCATTCCCAACGGCATCTCGGATCCCCTGACTGTCGACGCGGGCGCCAAGGCCAGGGTGCTTCGTGAGCGATTCCGGGGCAGGCGCATCGTTTTTTCCTTGGGCAGGATGACCTACTACAAGGGCTTTCACGTCCTCATCGATGCCGCTGCAAAGCTGCCCGAGGACACCGTCGTGGTCGTAGGAGGCGCGGGCGAGCTGCTTGGCTCGTTGCGGCGCGAGGTCGCGGAGCGCGGGCTGTCCGAAAAAATAGTCTTCGTGGGGCGAATCGACGACGCAGACATTCCGAGCTATTACGAAGCTGCCAGCATCTTTTGCCTGCCGTCGACTGCCCGAGCGGAAGCGTTTGGCGTTGTGCTGTTGGAGGCCATGGCTGCGGCCCGACCGATCGTCGCCACGGACATTCCGGGGTCAGGTGTGCCGTGGGTCAATCAACATGGCACGACCGGCCTCAACGTGCCGGTCAACGACAGCGTTTCCCTGGCCTCGTCGCTTCTCAAGCTTTTGGACGAGCCCGCGCTTGCGCGTGCATTTGGCGAGGAAGGCCGGCGACGATTCGAGTTGTTGTTCACGTCCAGAAGGATGGTGAACGACACTATCGAGCTATACCGACGCCTGTTGCGGACCCACGAATTCGGCCGCCCTGAACCGGTTGTTGACGGCTGTCGCTAGCCAACCATGCACATGAAGAAAGCCTTGATCACCGGCGTCACCGGCCAGGATGGCGCGTACCTCACGCAGTTGCTGCTCGAAAAGGGGTACACGGTCTACGGCGCGTACCGACGCACAAGCTCGGTGAATTTCTGGCGCCTGGACGAGCTGGGGGTCACGGCGCACGAGCGTTTGCACCTGGTCGAGTTCGATCTCACCGACGCCGGCAACTGCGTCTCGCTGGTGCAGCGGTTGCGGCCCGGCGAGATCTACAACCTGGCCGCGCAGAGCTTTGTCGGCGTCTCGTTCGAGCAGCCCGCGACGACGGCGCAGATCACCGGCGTCGGTGCGCTCCACCTGCTGGAGGCGATACGCCTGATCGATCCGGCAATCCGCTTCTACCAGGCATCGACGTCGGAGATGTTCGGCAAGGTGCAGGCGATACCGCAGTCGGAGAGCACTGCCTTTTATCCGCGCAGCCCATACGGCGTCGCGAAGCTGTACGCCCACTGGATGACGATCAACTATCGTGAGGCGCACGGCATCTTCGGCGCGAGCGGAATTCTGTTCAATCACGAGTCGCCGCTGAGAGGGCGGGAATTCGTCACCCGCAAGATCACTGACGGGATGGCCCGGCTTCGGATCGGGACGCTCGACGTACTCGAACTCGGCAATCTCGATGCCAAGCGTGACTGGGGGTACGCCAAGGAATATGTCGATGGCATGTGGCGCATGCTGCAGGCCGAGCGTGCGGATACCTACGTGCTGGCGACAGGCCGTACCGAGACAGTCCGCGACTTCGTCCGCATGGCTGCCCGAGCCGCTGGCTTCGATATGCAATTCGAAGGCGCCGGCGAGAACGAGCTGGGTCGCGACCGCATCTCCGGCCGCGTGCTCGTGCGCGTGAATCCGCGTTTCTATCGTCCGGCCGAAGTGGAGCTGTTGATCGGCGACGCGGGCAAGGCGGAGCGAGACCTGGGTTGGAAGGCTACGACCACATTGGAGCGCTTGAGTACGCTCATGGTCGAGGCCGACATTCGTCGTCATGAGCGCGGCTTTTCGTTCTGACGCCCGGTCTGGAACTTGGCGCGTCCTCGTTAC
>JAYSMB010000268.1:0-1668 GCA_043725065.1 Burkholderiales bacterium | reverse complement strand
CGCCCTGGCGCCGCTGGTCGATGCCGAGCGGGCCGAGCCGATCACCGACATGCTGCCGATGGGTGCGCTCCAGACGGTCTGGAACGGATTCGACCGTCTGCCGATGCGGCGACTGGTCGCGCTCGGCGACAGCTTTTGCCACACCGATCCGACCTTCGCCCTCGGCATCTCCAACGCCTTCATCCAGGGGGCCGCGCTGTGCGAAGCCAGCGCCGCCCATGCCGACGCCGAAGTCGCGGCGGCGTACTACGCGAAGGTCGGCGAAGAATTGCGCGAGCGCTTCGAATTTGCCCGCGACGTGTCGGCCGCGCGTGTCGAACGAATGCGAGGCCGCCTCATTGCGATCTCGCGGGCCGGCTGCTATCCGCTGTACTCGCTGATGGCGACACTGAGTTGCGCCGGGCTCGATCCGCAGATTCACCGCATGGCTTACCGGCGCCACGGATTTCTCGACCGTCTCGCGCGATTCGATCGCGACGAGGCCTTGCAGCGGAAAGTGGAGGAGTTGTTTGCGCAAGTCCTCGCTCGCATGCGCGATGCGCCTCGCCTCGATCGCGCCGACCTCGTGGCGCTGATCGCGAACGTTCAAGGCAAGCAATGAGCGTGTCCTGGGGTCACTGAGCGTGGAACTCGCCACGCCGATCACGCCCGGCTTCGAGGCCTTGGTATTCGAAGCCTCCCGAGGCATCGAAGACATCTACGAGCTGACCTACACCAGGAAGGACGGCAGTCGATTCCCCGCGGTCGTGTCGAACACGGCCCTGCGTGACGCCCGCAACGCGAGCCAGAAGCGACTGGTTCCGGCCGCGTCGCGGCCCGAGCAGCTCGCCGATCGCGGAAACGGATGCAGACGGAAATACCTACCAGGCGCGCACTCTCGAAGACGGGGCGAAGCATCGCGTGCTGAAGAACTTCCCTTCGCAAGCGGAGCCGCAGGCATCGCTCGCCCGTCTCGGCAAATGGAGCAAGTTCAGAACGTGGCAGCACTACTGGGCATTCGAGTATGTGGCTGCGGGCCCTGACCTTCCCATCCTCAGCGCTTGACATACGTAGCCCATAGGCTACACTTGAATCGTGCGCGTTGAGAAGACCGACGTCTATCGCGATTGGCTCGACGCGCTGAAGGATCGTGCCGGTAGAGCCAGGATTTTGGTTCGGATCGATCGCTTGATCGAAGGCAACCCGGGCCGGCGCCGAGACCTTACCGACGGCGTCTCTGAATTGAAGATCGACTTCGGGCCGGGGTATCGCGTCTACTACACGCGACAGGAAACGAGGCTTCTGCTTTTGCTGGCAGGCGGCGACAAGTCAACGCAGCAGAAAGACATTGCCACGGCGATCGCCCTGGTCAGGAACTTTACGGAGTAGCAGCCATGCCGAAGATCAGAGCGAGCAAGGCAACGAAGACCAGTCCGTACGATGTCGCGGAGCACCTCCGCACGCCAGAAGAGATGGCCGCTTACCTCGACGCCTGGCTCGAAGACGCACCAGACGATGCGGCCGGCATTGCCAAAGCGCTTGGGCACATCGCACGAGCCAAAGGAATGACGCAGGTCGCGAAGGAAACGGGTCTAAGGCGTCGCGCAAAAATAACTTGATAAATATTTGACGCTGTGTTCTAAAGCGAAATGCAGATTGCATTCGCGGTAGGGCACATCGAGTCGAAGT
>JAYSMB010000267.1:0-6164 GCA_043725065.1 Burkholderiales bacterium | reverse complement strand
CGTCGTCGAGCGCATGTGTCGCCGCCTCATCGAAGGCGGCGCGCCGGGACTGCACTTCTACACGCTCAACCAGTCGGCGCTCGCGCTCGAGATCTGCGGGCGGCTGGGCCGCTGAGACCCTCAGCCCCGCTCGTACATCACGCCGTCTTCCGTCAGCATCGCGTCGAGGGGCAAATCACCAGGCGCGGCCCGCAGAAAAGGCAGGAAGCCATGCGTGTAGCTCACCCCCACCGTAACCGGCCGGGGCTTGAGCGCATTGAGGGTGCGGTCGAAGAATCCGCCACCGTAGCCTAGGCGAACGCCGCCCGGGCCGAAGCCGAGGCAAGGCACGACCAGCATCTGCGGAAGGAACTCGTCGGTGTCTTTCGGCTTGGGGATGTCGTAGGCGTCGAGTTCCATCTCGCAGCCCGGGTACCAGAGACGAAAGCGGAGCGATGAGGTCGCACGGTCGGCCACCGGCAGACCGATGCGGCGCATGTCGCCGTCTCCCGATCCTTCGGTCCAGCGAAACAGCGCGGGCAGAGGATCGAACTCGCCCTTGATCGGCCAGTAGTCGCCGATCGAGGTCTCGCGCCGGCCGACCAGCCAGACGCGCAGGACGCTCTGCAGCTCGACCGCGCGTTCGAGCCGATCAGGCAGCGCCTGGCGCGCCGCGACGAGCTTGCTGCGCAGCGCCTTGCGCTCGGTCTCGGGTGTCGTTGCCATCGGCCAGGGATCCTTGCGTCGCGGACGCGCGAGCCGCGTCGACGCTCGCATTGTGCAAGACCGTTGGCACGGCCCGCCGGGCGGCCAACGCGCGGCTGCGCGCTTCCGAGACCGGGCCGAACCACAGGCCGGCGGCGAGGATGGCGGCCAGCGCCGCGGCGCTCCCCATGCCGACGCGACCGGCCGGGTTCATCAACTCCCAGCAGCGCTCGCACGACTTGCTGAAGCGATCGCGAACGCGCTGGATCAACGAACGCGGTCGCCAGGCGATCAGCGCCGGCCCGCTGCCGCTCCAGGTCTCGACGAGGGCTTCGCCCGAGCCGTGAACCCGGAACGATTCACCGGCGCCGAGAAAGTAGTCGTCCGGGTCGCCAGAGCGGGTGAGCCAGACCTGCCCCGAAAGAATCGAGATTTCGCCGGCGCCGAGCGCCACGACATGACCGGCTGGAAGCGCCCTCAGGGCCTCGTTGCTGGCAGAGGCAAGGAAGCTTGACTGTTGCGTATTCATCATGACATCCCTTTCACTTGGTACCTCGTTATCATCGTCACTAGCCCTGCTGAAATCCAATGAAACTCAAGACTTCGATTGATGCTTGAATAACATGGATTCGCCTTTCCGCCGGCCGCTTTCATTGACCAATCTGCGCGCTTTCGAAACGGTCGCCCGGCTGTTGAGCTTTGGCGGCGCGGCCGACGAATTGCATCTCACGCAGTCGGCGATCAGTCGGCAGATCAAGAGCCTCGAGGAGGAGTTGGGAGCGCCGCTGTTCCTGCGCGGGACGCGCCATGTGCAGATCGCGCCCGACGGCCTGACTTTGCTGCGTGCCGTCGAGCCCTGGCTCGCCAAGCTCGATGCGAGCGTCCAGTTGATCCGCCGTTCGCGCAGCCGAAGACGGGTCAGCGTCACGACCTTCGCTTCGTTCGGCTCGCTCTGGCTGCTGCCGCGCATCGAGGCCTTTCAGCGCCAGCATCCCGACATCGACCTGCGCGTCTCGGCCCATGACACCCTGGCCGACCTCGACGATCCCGAGCTCGATCTCGCCTTGCGCTATTGCAGCCCCGGCCAGGTGCCGGCCGGCGGCGTGCATCTGTTCGACGAGACGCTCACGCCAGTGGTCAGCCGCGCACTCTGGGAGCAGATCCGCCTGGGCAACGCGCCGCCGCTGTCCACGGCCGCCGACCTTGCGCAGCACACCCTCGCCGAAGAAGACGACGACCGGCCGAGCACCGAATACCTGAGCTGGCGCCACTGGCTCGAGCTGCGGGGCCAGGGCGGCCTGCAGCCGCGGCGCTGGCTCTACCTCAACTTCACTTACCAGCAGGTGCAGGCGGCGCTCGCCGGCCACGGCGTGGCGCTGGCCCGCGTGCCGCTCGTCTTCGAGGCGCTGCAACGCGGCGAGCTGGTCGAGCCGTTCGGCGCCGCCGGCCGGGTCGGCAGCCCGTTCTCGTACTGGATGCTGGTCGCGCCAGCCAGCCGCGGCCGCTCGGAAGTGATGCAGTTCTGCGCCTGGCTCGAAGCCGAATCGGCGGCCACCCGCGTCGCGGTCGCGACGATCGGCGCCACGCCCTGAGCGGCCCCAACTAGCGAACGCCGCGTTCGGTGACGATCAGCGCCAGCGGGATGTCGTGCGGCCATGCCGCGAAGGTCGCGAGATCGATCTCCGCGAACGACCAGGCGACGCCTATCGCCGTGACCTGCGGGTTCGCCGCGAGCCAGCGGTCGTAGTAGCCGCCGCCATAGCCCATCCGGTGGCCGGCTTCGGTGAAGCCGACGCAGGGCACGATGACGACATCGGGCACGACGACCGCGCCCTCGCACGAGCCGATCCCGCATTCGTCGGCGAGCTCGGGCGGCGTGCCGTCCCAGCGCCGGAACTCCATCGCTTTCGGCGCGCGCCGTGCATAAGGCAGGGCGAGTGACAAATCGACGCGGCGCGGGTCGGCGGCAAACGCGGCGGTTGCGTTAAATTCCGATCGGAACGCGCAGTAGAGGCCCAGGCAGTCGGGTTCGATCTCGGCGACGACGGCGCGAAGGGCCTCCGAGAGGCCGGCGGTCGCGCCGGCAAACGCAGAAGAAGCGATGAAGGCATCGCGCTCGGCCAGCAGTCGCTGGCGCAAGGCGCGGCGCGCGGTATGAGCCGGGTCGAGAGCGGCGGCAGGTGCTTCATTCACGGAGAAAGACGCAGGATGCGAGTGATGGCGGCAAGGCGAAGCAAACCAGTATATGAGCGGCCCCACCGCTGGCTTGGCCTCGCTCTGCTCGTCTTGCTAAGCGCGGTTCTCGGCGCAACGGCCTTGCCGAATGTGGCGCAGGCGCAGGACCCGAACGCCAGCGTGCTCGACGCCCGCGAGGCCCTCCGCAAACGCGATCGGGTCAAGCTTGCCGCCCTGCGGGCGCGGGCCGAGGCCGAAGCCAACCCGCTGGCGATGTGGGTCGACTACTGGGAGCTGACCAACCGCATCGGCGAGGCGCAACAGCCCGAGCTCAACGCCTTCGCCGATCGCTGGAGCGGCACTTACGTGGAAGATCGCCTCCGCAACGATTGGCTGCGCGAGCTCGGCCGGCGCCGCGACTGGGTCAACTTCAGCGCTGAGTTTCCTCGCTTCAGGATGAACGACGACCGCGAGGTCACCTGCTACGCGCTCGTCACCGAGCAACTCGCCGGCCGCGACGTGAAAGCCGCGGGTGCCGCCGCATGGCTTGCGCAGAAAGACGACGACGACGGCTGCGCCCTGCTTGCCGCGACGTTGTTCGACGCCAAACAGCTGAGCCCGGCCGAGGTCTGGAAAAAAGTGCAGCTTTCGATGGAAGCCAATCGCCTGCGCGCGGCACGGCGGGCTGCCGGGCTGCTCGGGCCGACCATCGCGGCGAGCGTGGGCGACATCGTCGACGGTCCGGCCAAGTTTCTGGCGAAGAAGCCGTCGCTTGCGACCCGCGCCGATACCGAACTGGCCACCCTGGCCCTCACCCGCCTCGCGACCACCGACAGCGAATCAGTCTCCGGCCTGCTTGCCGATCGCTGGGAAAAGGCCTTGCCCGCGGACCTCGCGGCCTGGGCGTGGGCGAGCGTCGCGCGGCAGACAGCGCTGAAGTTGCAGCCCGAAGCGGTCGACCAGTTCATGCGCGCCGAGCGCGCCAACCGCAAGGGCGATCGCGAGATCGAATTGCCCGACGACCTGCTGGCGTGGAAGGTCCGCGCCGCCCTGCGCGCCGACGGCGGCAAGGCACGCTGGCAGCAGGCCATGCAAGCGATCGACGCGATGACGCCGGCCGAGCAGAAGGACACAGCCTGGGTCTACTGGAAAGCGCGCGCCCTGCACGCACTCGCCAAAGACTCGCAGGACGGCGAGTCCTTGCGCACGACCAGTCGCGAACTGCTCGCGAGCATTGCGCAGCAACTCAACTTCTACGGCCAGCTCGCCGCCGAAGACCTCGGCCAGCCGCAAACCCTGCCGCCCAAGCCAGCGCCGCTCACGCCCGCCGAGCGCGAAAGCATCGTCGCGCAGCCTGGCTTTGGCCGCGCCCTGGCCCTGATCGCGATCGGTCTGCGCGGCGAAGGCGTGCGCGAGTGGAACTTCTCGATCCGCGGCCTGAGCGACCGCGAACTGCTGGCCGCCGCCCAGCTCGCCTGCGACCGCGAAGTCTGGGATCGCTGCATCAACACCAGCGACAAGACTCGCGGCGAGATCGACATGGAGCAGCGCTTCCCGGTGCCGCTCAGGCAGGACGTATCGGCACGCGCAAAAGAGATCGGCCTCGACCCGGCCTTCGTCTACGGCCTGATCCGCCAGGAGTCGCGCTTCATCATGGACGCCCGCTCGGGCGTGGGCGCGAGCGGCCTGATGCAGCTAATGCCCGCGACCGCGAAGTGGACGGCCAGGAAGATCGGCCTGACCTACACGCCGGCGCTGATCGCCGACCGCGACACCAACCTGCGCCTCGGCAACGCCTACTTGAAGCTGGTGCTCGACGATGCGGGCGGCTCGCAGGCGATGGCGGCCGCAGCCTACAACGCCGGCCCGGGTCGGCCACGCAAATGGCGCGAAGGGCCGCTGCTCGACGCGGCGGTGTGGGCCGAGAACATTCCGTTCCCGGAGACGCGCGACTACGTAAAAAAGGTCTTGAGCAACGCCGCGTACTACGCGCTCGCTCTCGGCAGCAAAGGCACGACCATCCGCTCGCGCCTGGGCCGGCCGGTCGGCCCGCCCGACCCCAACGCGCCGCCGCCGCTCGACAAAGACCTGCCCTGACGGCGCACCCGCGCGTGGGCGAGAATCGGCGCTCCCTCACCGAGCCGCTGCCGACGCTTCGCCTCCGATGCTTCACAACTTCCTGATCCTCGGTGGCACCGGTTTCGTCGGCCGCGGCATTGCGGAAAAACTCGTCGAGCGAAGCGGCGGCGGCACGGGGCGGCTGCGCATCGCGACCCGTCGCGTCGGCCGGGCCCGCCACCTGCAACTGCTGCCGACCGTCGAGGTCGCCACCGGCGACATCCACGACGAGGCCACGCTCGCGCACATGCTGCGCGGAACCGATGCGGTCATCAATCTCGTCGCCATCCTGCACGGCAGTGAAGCCGAGTTCGAGCGCGTCCATGTGCGCCTGCCGGCGCGACTGGCCGAAGCGTGCAAGGCGGCAGGCGTGCGGCGCATCATCCACGTCAGCGCGCTTGGCGCCGCGGCCAACGCGCCGAGCCGCTACCAGCGCTCGAAAGCGCGGGGCGAAGAAGCGCTCAAGGCAGCGGAACTCGACCTCACGATCCTGCGCCCTTCGGTGATCTTCGGCGAACGAGATCGCTTTCTCAATCTGTTCGCGTCGCTGCAATCGATCTTCCCGGTCATGCCGCTGGCCAGCGCGAGTGCCCGCTTCCAGCCGGTTTGGGTCGAGGACGTGGCCAGCGCCATCGTCGCCTCGCTCGACGACCCGACCACGATCGGCATGACCATCGAATGCTGCGGCCCGCGCGTCTATTCGCTCGAGCAATTGGTGCGCGCCGCGGGCGTCTGGTCGGGCTCGCAGCGACCGATCCTTGCCTTGCCGGCGGTGATCGGCCGCCTGCAGGCCTTGTTCATGGAAAGGCTGCCCGGCACGCCGCTGATGTCGCGCGACAACATCGATTCAATGAGCGTGGCCAACGTCGCCAGCGGCAAGTTGCCCGGGCTCGAGCGCCTCGGCATCGAGCCGGCGCCGCTCGAGGCGATCGCGCCGCGCTACCTCGGCCACGTCTCGGGCGAAAAACGCCTGGAGGCGTGGCGGGCGCGGGCACGACGCGGCTAGGCGACGGCTAGCCGGGAAAAGCGCTCGGTGATGCGCCAGGCGCATCACCGAAGTGCGAAAGCGTCAACGTTCGACGGCTGACTCGCCGCTAGTGTAGTGTTGCAATCTTTCGGGAACATATTTGCCTGTTGCCTCTCCAATGGTCTACTGCGACCAGCGGAGAGCGCGAGTGCGAATTGCC
>JAYSMB010000266.1:0-8790 GCA_043725065.1 Burkholderiales bacterium | reverse complement strand
CGATCCTGCTCGACTACGACTTCAACGCCTACCGCGCCAAGTACAAGGACAAGGCCAACGTCGAGTTCGTCATTCCCGCCGAAGGCACGGCGGTCGTGCCGTACGTGATGAGCCTGGTCGCCAAGGCGCCGAACGCAGACAACGGCAAGAAGGCGCTCGACTTCGTGATGTCGAACGAGGGCCAGGCGATCTGGGCCAATGCTTACCTCCGCCCGGTGCGTGCCGCCGGCATGTCGAAGGAAGCGCAGGCGCGATTCCTGCCCGCGGCCGACTACGCGCGCGCCAAGACGCTCGACTACGCGAAGATGGCCGAGGTGCAGAAGGCCTTCTCGGAGCGGTACCTGCGCGAAGCGCAGTGAACCGGATCGCGGCCCTCTGCGCCGCGCCCGCGGCAGCGGTGTTCGCCGCTTTCTGGCTGCTGCCGATGGCGCGCCTCGCGGCCCTCCCGGCGAGCCAAGGTGCCACTACCTACTTCGCGGTGCTGACCGAGCCGCGCTACCTGGCGAGCCTGGTGCAGACGACCCTGTTGTCGGCGCTCGTCACCGGGGTGTCGCTGGTCCTCGCCGCGGCTGTCGGTCTCTATCTCGGGCGCCGCGCCTTCCGCGGCAGGCGCCTGCTGCTCGCGACGCTGACGCTGCCGCTCGCTTTCCCGGGCGTCATCATCGGCTTCTTCGTCATCCTGCTCGGTGGCCGCCAGGGTGCGATCGCGACGTGGAGCGAAGCACTGACCGGCACCCGCTTCACCTTCGCCTACGGATTGGCCGGCCTGTTCCTCGGCTACGTCTACTTCTCGCTGCCACGCGCCATCGTCGCCTTCACCGCGGCGGCCGAATCGATGGGCGACGAACTCGAAGATGCCGCCCGCTCGCTCGGCGCGACGCGCCGCTGGATCGCCCGCGACGTCTGGCTGCCGGCGCTGACGCCGACGGCGCTCGCCTGCGGCGCCATCCTGTTCGCGACGGCGATGGGCGCGTTCGGCACCGCGTTCACGCTTTCGAGCCGCTTCGAAGTGCTGCCGATCACGATCTACAACGAGTTCACCAACTACGCGAACTTCGCGCTCGCAGCCTCGCTCTCGATCGCGCTCGGGCTCATCACCTGGCTGGTCTTGTTGGTCGCACGGCGCTTCGGCCCGGAGCTCGCCGCGGGCGGGGCGTGACGATGGCGGCGATCGCGCGCCGGCCGGCGCCCATCCTGTTCACGGTGACGCTCGCCGTCACCGTCTTCACAGTCCTGCCGATGCTGGTCTCCGTGACGGCCGGGCTGGTCAACAACTATTCGAGCGGCCTCGCCAGCGGGCTGACGACGCGCTGGCTGGTCGAGGTCTGGGCGAACTACGGGTCGACGGCCTGGCACTCGATCGCGCTGGCGCTGGCCTGCGTCGCCGCCGCGCTCGTGATCGGCGTGCCTTGCGCCTACGCGCTGGCACGCAGCCGGTCGCGGGCGGCGCGCGTGTTCGAAGAGTTGCTGACCCTGCCGGTGGCCGTGCCGGGCCTGGCCACCGCGCTGGCCCTCATCCTCGCCTATGGCGAATGGCGCGCCTTTCGTCTGAGCTTTGCCTTCATCTTCGTCGGCCACCTCGTCTTCACCCTGCCGTTCATGGTCCGCACCGTCGCCGCCGCGTTCGAGCGCGACGAGCTGGTCTCGCTCGAGGAAGCGGCGCGTTCGCTGGGCGCGAGCTTCGTACAGCGCTTTCTGGGCGTGCTCGTGCCGGCCGTCGCGCCGGCCATCGTCGCCGGCAGCCTGATGGTGTTCACGCTCTCGATCGGCGAGTTCAACCTGACCTGGATGCTGCACACGCCGTTGACGCGAACGCTACCCGTAGGCCTGGCCGACAGCTACGCCTCGATGCGGCTCGAGATCGGCTCGGCCTACACGCTCGTCTTCTTCATCGTCGTGCTGCCGGCGTTGTGGGCGATGCAGGCTGTGGCGGCCTGGCTCGGACCGCGCGAGGCGACGCGTACGGCGGCTCGTGGAACCGCGACATGACGACCAGCGGCGAGCGCACACGCGTCGAAGTGCTGGCCTGCGCCAAGACCTACGCCGGCGGCGTGCACGCCTTGCAGCCGACCTCGCTGGTCGTCGAACCCGGTGAAGTGCTGGCGCTGATCGGCCCGTCGGGCTGCGGCAAGACCACCCTGCTGCGCCTGATCGCTGGCCTGATCGACTCCGATCCCGGCGGCACGATCCGCTTCAATACCGAAGACGTGACCCGAAAACCGATCGAGGCGCGTGGCGTCGGCATGGTGTTCCAGCACTACGCGCTGTTCCCGCAGATGTCGGTCGAGGCCAACATCGGCTATGGCCTGCGCATTCGCGGCGTCGCCGAGGACGAACGGCGGCGCCGTGTCGGCGAGCTGGTCGACCTGGTGCGGCTCAATGGCCTCGAAACGCGCCGGCCGGCCGAGCTTTCCGGCGGCCAGAAGCAGCGCGTGGCGCTGGCCCGTGCCGTCGCCCTGCAACCGCGCGTGCTGCTGCTCGACGAACCGCTCACCGCGCTCGACGCCAAGCTCAAGGTCGCGCTGCGCGACGAGCTGGCCGAGCTGCTGCGCCGACTGCACATCACGGCGATCCACGTCACCCACGACCAGCAGGAAGCGATGGCGATCGCCGACCGGCTCGCCGTGATGCGCTCGGGTGTCATCGTGCAGACGGGCGACGCGGAATCGCTCTACCGCGACCCGAAGCACGCCTTCGTCGCCGAGTTCCTCGGCCGCGTCAACCGGCTCGTGAGGAGCGACGCCGATGTGCGCGAGGGCGTGGTCCGGATCGGCGGCGAGGTGCTGGTCTGCACCGGCGCGCTCGCCGCCGAAGAGGCAGTGCTCGTTCGACCTGAGGACATCGACCTCGCCGCCTCGGCCGAAGGCGGCGCGCGCGTCGTTCGCCGCGTCTTCCTCGGCGAGCGGCTCCAGCTGCAGGTCGAGACGCCCGACCAGGGCATGCTGGTCGTCGATGCGGGCCGCGACGCGACGTGGCAAGCTGGCGATCCGGTGCGAATCCGCGTCGCGCCGCAGCACCTCATGCCTGCCTCGGAGCCCTGACAAACGATGCCCAAGCTTCTCGTCCAACTGAGCGACACGCACATCCGCATGCCGGGCCAGCTCGCGTATCGGCGCGTCGATACCTCGGCCTTTCTCGCGCAGGCGGTCGCGTCGGTGCTCGCCTTGCCGCAGGCGCCGGTGGCGGTGGTCGTCACCGGCGATCTCACCGACTTCGGCCGGGCGGCCGAGTACGCCCAACTGCGTGCATTGCTCGCGCCGCTGACCTGTCCGGTCTATCTTTTGCCCGGCAACCACGACGACCGCACCGAACTGCGCCGGGCTTTCCCCGAGCACGCCTGGCTGCAGCAGTCCGGCGACGCGTTCCTGCAATACGCCGTCGACCTCGGCGGCCTGCGCCTGGTCGCGATAGACACATCGGTGACGAAAGCGCCGCACGGCGAACTCAGCGAGGCGCATCTCGTCTGGCTGGACGCCGCGCTCGGCGAAGACCGCACGACGCCGACCATCGTCGCCATGCATCACCCGCCATTCGCGACCTTCATCGGCCACATGGACGAGATCGGCTTGCAGCAAGGCGGCCGCGAGCTCGCGGCCGTGATCGCGCGCCACCCGCAGGTCGAGCGCATCGTCTGCGGCCATCTGCACCGCAGCATCCAGGCGCGCTTCGCCGGCACGATCGCGATGACGGCGCCGTCGACCGCGCACGCGGTCGCGCTCGACCTCGCCAGCGACGCGGCGTCCGAGTTCGCGATGCAGCCATCGGGCTTTCTGGTCCACGCGTGGTCGGAAACCGGCCACGTCGTCAGCCATCTCGCGTTCTCTGGCACATTCGACGGACCTTACCGGTTTCACGACGATTCCGGCCTGATCGACTGAGGTTGCACCGATGGACGCACTCGCCACCACCCCCGCCTTCCCCGGCCAACCGGCGTGGGAGAACGATGGCACCAGCCGCATCCCGTTCGCAAGCTACACCAGCGACGACCTGCATCGGCGCGAGCTCGAGCGCTTCTTCTACAAGAACCACTGGTGCTACGTCGGCCTCGAGGCCGAGATCCCGAACCCGGGCGACTTCAAGCGCACGGCGGTCGGCGAGCGCTCGGTGATCCTGGTGCGCGACCAGGGCGGCGCGATCAACGTCGTCGAGAACGTCTGCGCCCACCGCGGCATGAGCTTTTGCCGCGAGCGGCATGGCAACCGCAAGGACTTCACCTGCCCGTACCACCAGTGGAATTATTCGTTGAAGGGCGACCTGCAGGGCGTGCCGTTCCGGCGTGGCGTGAAGCAAGACGGAAAAGTGCAGGGTGGCATGCCGGCCGACTTCAAACCCGAGGAGAACGGCCTCACCAAGCTCAAGGTCGCGGCGCGCGGCGGGGTCGTGTTCGCCTCGTTCGATCACGACGTCGAATCGTTCGAGGACTTTCTCGGCCCGACCCTCCTCGGCTACTTCGATCGCCTGTTCGACGGCCGCGCCTTGCGCATCCTCGGCTACAACCGGCAGCGCATTCCCGGCAACTGGAAGCTGATGCAGGAAAACATCAAGGACCCGTATCACCCGGGCCTGCTGCACACCTGGTTCGTCACCTTCGGCCTCTGGCGCGCCGACAACAAGTCGCAGTTGTTGATGGACGCGCGGCACCGCCACGCGGCCATGATCTCGACGCGCGGGCAGATGGGCAAGGCGGAACAGGTCACGTCGGTGTCGAGCTTCAAGGCCGACATGAAGCTGGAGGATCCACGCTTTCTCGACATCGTCGCCGAGCCGTGGTGGGGCGGCCCGACGGCGGTGATGACGACGATCTTTCCGAGCGTCATCTTCCAGCAGCAGGTCAACTCCGTGTCGACGCGACACATCCAGCCCGACGGCCACGGCGCCTTCGATTTCGTCTGGACCCATTTCGCCTTCGCCGACGATTCCGAGGAGATGGTGCAGCGGCGGCTGCGCCAGGCCAACCTGTTCGGCCCGGCCGGCTTCGTCTCGGCCGACGACGGCGAGGTGATCGAGCTCTCGCAGCAGGGTTTCGAGCAGAAGCCCTTTCATCGCACGCTGGCCGAGCTCGGCGGGCGCGATGTCGCCGACGCCGACCACATGGTCACCGAGACGCTGATCCGCGGCATGTACGAGTACTGGCGCCGCGTCATGGAGGCGTAGTGTGGAAGCGCCCGCGATCGACTTCGCCGAGTACCACGCCCTGGTTCAGCTTTACGCGGAGTACGCCTACGCCGTCGACTCCGGCGACTGGAATCTCTGGCCGGAATTTTTCATCGACGAATGCAGTTATCGGCTGGTGCCGCGCGAGAACCACGAGCGCGGCTTTCCGCTTGCGACCCTTGCCTTCGAGAGCAAGGGCATGCTGCGCGACCGTGTCTACGGCATCCGCGAGACGCTCTTTCACGATCCCTACTACCAGCGGCACGTGGTCGGTGCGCCGCTGGTTCGAAGCGTGAGCGGCGATCGCATCACGAGCGAGGCGAACTACGCGGTCTTTCGCACCAAGTTGAGCGAGCTGAGCACGGTGTTCAACGTCGGCCGCTACCTCGACACCGTGGTGCGCACGCCGCAAGGCCTGAAGTTCGAAAGCCGCCTGGTGGTTTACGACAGCGAGATGATTCCGAACTCGATCATCTATCCGATTTGAAGGCGGCCCGGCCATGACCGAACACTGGCATGACGTCGCCACCCTCGACGACTTCGCCGCGAGCGACGCGATCGCCGTCGTCGCGGGCGGCCGGCGGATCGCGATCTACCTCGTCGACGGCGCCGTGTTCGCCACCGCCAACCACTGCACGCACGGCGACGCGCTGCTTTGCGACGGTTTCCTTGAAGGCCACGAGATCGAGTGCCCGCACCACCAGGGCCGATTCGACGTGCGCACCGGCGCCGCGACTTGCGCGCCGGCGACTGTCGCGCTTGCCACGTATCCGGCGCGGCTGGAACACGAACGCGTGCAACTGCGGCTCGACTGAAGGCAGGAAGCGCCCGGCCGCGGCTGCCACCCCTTGCCCGCGGACGACGCGCTCTCTTGCTATCGTCGGACACCGAAGCGAAGAAAGCGCCGATGCAGCCCGTCATCACCAGCCTGCTCGACACGGACATGTACAAGTTCACGATGTGGCAGGCCATGCTGCATCGGCACCCGCAGACGCAGGCCGAATACACCTTCGTCTGCCGCAACACGCCCGCCTATCCGCTCGCCGAACTGCTGCCCGAGATCGATCGCGAGCTCGACGCGCTGTGCGAACTCTCGTTTCGCAACAGCGAGCTCGCCCATCTGTCGAGCCTGCGCTTCATCCGCTCGGACTTCGTCGACTTCCTGCGCATCTTCCGGTTCCAGCGCGACTTCATCGTCGCGCGCGCCGCCGCCGACGGACGCGGCCTCGAGATCGTCGCCAATGGCCCGCAGGTGCACGTCATGGCGTTCGAGATCTTCGTGCTGGCAATCGTCAACGAGCTGTACTTTCGCCGATTCGACCGGCGCGCGGCATGGGCCGAGGGGCGCCTGCGGCTGACCGCCAAGATCGAGCGGCTGCGCGAGTTCGAGCGCGAGCCCAAGCGCCTCAATCCGTTCGAGTTCTTCGACTTCGGCGTACGCCGGCGCTTCTCGGCCGAATGGCATCGCGAAGTGCTGACGACGTTGAAGCGCGAGGTGCCGCAGTTCTTCAAGGGCGCCTCCGATGTGCTCTACGCGCACGACCTCGGCCTGGTGCCGATCGGCACCATGGCCCACGAGTACCTGCAGACATTCCAGACGCTCGGAGTCCGGTTGCGCGACTTCCAGCGCGCCGCACTCGAAAGCTGGGTCCAGGAATACCGCGGCGACCTCGGCATCGCGCTCACCGACGTGGTCGGCATGGACGCCTTTCTCGCCGACTTCGACCTCTACTTCGCCAAGCTCTTCGACGGCCTGCGCCACGACTCGGGCGACCCCTTCGTCTGGGGTGAGAAGGCCCTGGCCCACTATGAAAAGCTGCGCATCGACCCCAAGACCAAGCGGCTCGTCTTCTCCGACGGTCTCGATTTCGAAAAGTCGTTCGCGCTCCATCGCCACTTCGCCGACCGGACCATGCTCGGCTTCGGCATCGGCACCAACATCACCAACGACATGGGGCTGAAGACGCTGCACATCGTGATGAAGCTGACCCACGCCAACCGCCAGCCGGTGGCCAAGCTTTCCGACAGCCCCGGCAAGCTGCTCTGCGACGACGAAACCTTTCTCGCTTACCTGCGGCAGGTCTTCAACGTGCCAGCGTGAGACCGGGCGCGTCCATCGCGGTTCGCACCCGCCGGGCAGAGCACGCAGATGATCGTCGGCGCCGACGCCTCGTCGGACCGAGCGACCCGGACCTGGCGCTCGTGCAGGTCCAGATCATTCACGCCAACTACTGGGACGTGAAGGAAAGTAAGCTCGTCCAGCCGCACGAGATGGCGAAGGCCGCAGTGACCGGCAAGCCGCCCTCCGGGTTGGGTCAGCACGGCGAAGTTCGGATGCGCTGAAACGCGGCGCCATTCGCGGCCGGTACAAGATCACGCAGCAGCTGGGGCCGCCCGGTTCGCGGCGGATCTGCGCCAGAACCTCGTCGCTATTCCGGGCACTGGTGTAGTGGCTCTGCCGATAAAGTTGCCAGCAAGCCCGAACGGAGCGACCCACCATGCGCCACGCCCCCTCCACCATGCATTTCTCGACCGCCTATCTGGCGCGCGCGTACCGCCCGGCGGCGCCGGCGGGAGCGATCGAATGGGAAGAGCTGCCGTCGTTGGCCGGATCATTGGCCCAGCGCATCGTCGCCTCGGCTACCAGCCCATGGGACAGCACGCGTCCGTCGGCGCTCGACAGCCCTGTGCCTTCGCAGCCCTTCCGCGAGCCGGTAGACGGCGTGGCGATTCGCGAAGTCAACGAGCCCGACGTATTCCGCCACTTCTTCGGCACCTGAATTTCACGGCGGCGATACTTGGCGGCCCGTCCGCCATCGCCGCACCGTGAACGAAACCGTCCCGCCCGCGGCGCCCGCCCGACTCCATTGGGAGGACTTCGTCGTCGGCCAGGTCCGCGAGTTCGGCAACTACGAGGTGACGCGCGCGGCGGTGCTCGACTTCGCCCGGCAGTTCGATCCGCAGCCTTTTCATCTCGACGACGCTGCCGCCGCCAAGTCGCTGTTCGGTCGGCTCGCGGCGAGCGGCTGGCACACCTGCGCGATAGCGATGCGCATGATGTGCGACGGCTATCTGCTGCAGTCGGCCAGCCTCGGATCGCCCGGCATCGAACGGCTGGCGTGGCCGGCGCCGGTGTTCCCCGGCGACGTTCTGCGCATGCGCATCGTCGTCGTCGAAACGCGGCCGCTCGCCAGCCGGCCGGCGGTCGGGCTGATGCGCAGCCGGTCCGAAGTCCTGAACCAGAACGGCGGCATCGTGCTGACGATGGAAGGGGCCGGCTTCTTCACCCGCCGCACGCCAGCGTCGCCGACCGGCTGAAACACGTGACTTAGTTCGTCGCGGCGACGGCTCTGCGCGACGCTGGCGGTGCCCCGAGGCGCGACAATGACGGGCTCGCTCGGCACGGCGGCAATCGGCGCTCACACCGGCCGGGCCGACACGGCGCCACCCCACTGACAGGAGCCAGCGCAAGCGCATGGTGATGAACCCGGCACACGCGATCGACGATCCAGGAGAGCCCCTCGGCGCTCGGCCGCCGCACGGTCATGCGCTGCCGGCCGGCACCTACCTGCGCGACTACGAGATCACCGGACTGATCGGCGAAGGCGGTTTCGGCATCGTCTACCTCGCCTGGGA
>JAYSMB010000265.1:0-5159 GCA_043725065.1 Burkholderiales bacterium | reverse complement strand
GGCATGCCCGCAGTCGCGCAAGATGCCTTCGCACATCAGCTTGGTCGCGCCATACGGACTCGTCGAAGAGAGGGGCGCGTCTTCGGAAATTGGTAGCTTTTCGGGCTGACCGTAGACCGTGGCGCTGGAGCTGAAAACGATTGTCTTGCAGCCATGCGCTTGCATGGCCTCAGCCAGCGTGATCAGGCCGCCGACGTTGTTGGCATGGTAGGCGAGGGGACGGGCGATGCTTTCCGCCACCGATTTGAAGGCCGCGAAGTGCACCACCGCGTCGATCGGCCATCGCGAGAACACGTCATCCAGGGCAGCCCGGTCGGTGACGTCGGCGTTGACGAAGTTTTCAGTCGTGGCGCCGAGCGCCGCCAGGCGACGCAACACTTCCGGAGAGCTGTTGCTGAAGTTGTCGAGACCCACCGCCTGCATTCCGGCCGCGTGCAGCGCCACCCACACATGCGAGCCGATATATCCTGTAGCGCCGGTCAGCAGGATCATGTCTTCAGGCTCCTATCTACGGACGAGTCCGAGCGTCGGGCCTTGCTTCAGCTCTCCGACGGAGCGGCGGAGTCGGCTACCGGAGAGGCACCACCGAGCCCGAAGACCCGTGCCCATTTCCGAGGCGAGCCGTGGAGAAGGCGCCGCTGGGCATCGCGGGCGCCTGAGAGACCAGATCGTCAGCGCGCTTGGGCGACGCATGATACGACGGCCCGGCCGGCAAGGTCTATCTCGGCCCCCGGGCCGCGCGCGACTTTCGATCGATTCGGCCTCTTTCGACCCGCACCTCGTGCGCAACCAGGACTACCAGCACAACCCGCGTATCGGCCTCTCGTGCCCGCGCTCTTCGTCGTCGCACTCACGATCGGCGTCGTGCTTGCGGTCGTGCGGCTCGGCGCGTCGCCATTGATCGTGCTCGTTACACTCGACCCGGCGGTGGCGGCCAACGCGTTCCGTGGCCCGAAGCGTGCCTTGACGGCCGCCCGTTTGGTCCTGCGTTCCCCTCTGTTCGTCACCTATCACTCCGCCTGTGGCTCGGCACGATCTTCGGAGCGTTCGACGTGCTCGTTTGGCGGCGCGGTGTCGTTCGCGAGCCTTGCAATGAACGCGCAGCGCCTCCATCCAGCCCTCTACACGCGCTGCTGCCCTCGCAAGGGCAGCAGCGCGCCTTACCGACCCGGCCAGCCCGTTCGTACCCATGCCTGAAGCTTTCCCTTTCCTGCCTTTCGCCCGCCCCGAGATCGGCGAAGACGAGATTGCCGAGGTCGTCGACACGCTTCGCTCGGGCTGGCTGACGACCGGGCCGAAGGTCAAACGCTTCGAGGAAGACTTCAGCGCTTTCCTCGGCGACGCGAGCCTGCATTCGCTCGCCGTCAGCTCGGCCACCGCCGGCCTGCATCTCGCGCTCGAGGCGCTCGGCGTGGGCCCGGGCGACGAGGTGATCACCACGACTCACACCTTCACGGCAACGGCCGAGGTCGTTCGCTATCTCGGCGCCGACGTGAAGCTGGTCGACATCGATCCGAACACCCTCTGCATCGACCCGAACGCGGTGGAGCACGCCGTCGGTCCGAAGACGCGCGCCATCATCCCGGTGCACTACGGCGGCTTGGCCGCCGATATGCCGGCGATTCTGGAGATCGCGCGGCGCCACGGCCTCGGTGTGGTCGAAGACGCGGCGCATGCGCTGCCCGCGACCTGTGGCGGCAAGCTCATCGGCACGCTCGATTCCGACGCCACGGTGTTCAGCTTCTACGCCAACAAGACCATCACCTCCGGCGAGGGCGGCATGGTCGTCACGCGAGACGACAAGCTCGCCGCGCGCATGAAGACGATGCGCTTGCACGGCATGAGCCGCGATGCCTTCGACCGCTTCACCTCGAAAGTACCGAGCTGGTACTACGAGATCGTCGCGCCGGGCTTCAAGTACAACCTTACGGACATCGCGGCGGCGATCGGCATCCACCAGTTGAAGCGGGCCGAGGCCTTTCAGCGCCGGCGCGAGGCGATCGCGAAGCACTACGACCAGGCGCTGGCTGCGCTGCCGCTGCTCCGGCCACCGGGCCCTCGCGAAGGCGACGTCCACTCGTGGCATCTCTACGCCGTCCGGCTCGCCGACGCTGCGCCGATGTCGCGCAACGCCTTCATCGAGGCCCTGTTCGCCGCCGGCATCGGTTGCTCGGTGCACTACATCCCGCTCCACCTGCAGCCCTACTGGCGCGACCGCTACGGCTTGTCGGCGGCGCAGTTTCCGCACAGTCAGCATGCCTACGAGCGGCTCGTGAGCCTGCCGATCTATCCGCGCATGACGGGCAGCGATGTCGAGCGCGTCGCCGCCGCCGCGGCGGTCGCGCTCGCGCGCTGAGGAACGCCTTTGCGCGGAATCCACAATTGTAGTAACGTACATACATCTACCTTAGGCGCAGCGAAATCGGCATGGCCATCACCACCTTTTCGAGCCGCGAGTTCAATCAGGATTCGAGCGGCGCCAAGAAGGCGTCCATGGACGGCCCCGTGTTCATCACCGATCGCGGCCGGCCGGCACATGTGCTGTTGAGCATCGACGACTACAGAAGGCTCGCCGGCTCGCCTGTCGGCATCATCGACATGCTCGCCGCGTCCGGGGTGGAGGCCATCGAGTTCGAGCCAGTGCGGGCAGTCGGGCTCTACAAGGCGGCGAAGCTGCGCTGATGTTCGTTCTCGACACGAACGTCGTTTCGGAATTGCGCAAGGCCAAAGCGGGCAAGGCCGACCGACGAGTTACCGCGTGGGCGGCGAGCATGCTGCCCGCCGCGCTGTTCATTTCGGCCATCACCGTTCTGGAACTCGAGCTGGGTGTACTGTCGATCGAGCGGCGCGATGCGAGACAAGGGGCTCCGCTGCGGGCATGGCTGGACGGCCAGGTCGTACCGGCTTTCGCTGGCCGCGTGCTACCGGTCGACACGACCGTAGCGCAACGTGCGGCCAGGCTTCAGATGCCCGACCGGCGCGGTGATCGCGACGTTCTCATCGCGGCGACGGCCATGGTGCACGGCATGACCGTCGTGACGCGAAACGTTCGCGACTTCGCAGCGACGGGCGTCCCCGTGTTCAATCCATGGGACTACGGATCTTGAGTGCCACTGCCTGAGGCAAAATCGCCGGCAAGGCGCTCACCATGGGAATTCCTGCCACCAAGCTCACGCTCGCTGAATACATCGAGTGGGAGAACGCGCAGCCCGACAAGAACGAGTTTGTGCGCGGCGAGGTTTTTGCGATGGTCGGCGGGCGGCGAATTCATGGCCGTGTCGTCGGCAACCTCTTGCGCGCATTCGGAAATCGTCTTGATGGCTCGCCCTGTCAGGTGTTCGCCGAATCGATGAAAGTTCAGGTCGCCGGCAACTCGATCCTCTATCCAGACCTATTCGTCACCTGCGATCCTGAAGACCTGCGGACAGACCAGATTTTTCACGCTCCGCTGGTCGTCGTCGAGGTCTTGTCGCCCAGTACACACGCCTACGATCGCAGCCTCAAGTTCGCCTTGTATCGTGGCGTCGCATCGTTGCGCGAATACGTGCTGATCGATCCGGAGTCGCGGCAGGTCGAGGCCTTCCGTGTCGGCGCCGACGGCCTCTGGGTTCTGCACGACATGACCGATGACGGCTCGCTCGTCGTGCCCGCCATCGACGCCGCGATTCCCATGGCCGAGGTGTTCGCCGGGGTCGATGCGGCCTAGGCGTGCCCGGGGCTCGGCCGGCGCATGACCAAGCGCCTGATCGACTTCATCGCCGCGCTGCTCGGCCTCTTGTTGCTCGCGCCGGCGTTCGCCTTGATCGCCGTGGCGATCAAGCTCGAAACGCCCGGGCCGGTCTTCTTCCGCCAGGAGCGGGTCGGCCGGCGCGGGCGGCCGTTTCGCATCTACAAGTTCCGCACCATGGCTGCGGCGCGAGCGGGCGGCGGCAGTGGCCCGCAAGTCACTGCTGCGGGCGACAGCCGCGTGACGCGCGTCGGCGCCTGGCTTCGCCGCTTCAAGCTCGACGAACTGGCGCAGCTCATCGACGTCTTGCGCGGCACGATGAGTCTCGTCGGGCCGCGCCCCGAAGTGCCGCGCTTCGTCGAGCACTACCCACCCGAATGGCGCGAACGACTGCTGAGCGTCCGCCCCGGCATCACCGATTTTGCGTCGGTGCGCTATCGCGACGAGGGCGAGCTGCTCGCCGCCGCCGACGATCCCGAGCGCGAATATCTCGAGGTCATCCTGCCCGCCAAACTGCGGTACGCGCTCGACTACGTCGACAACCCGACGCTCGGAACCGATCTTCGCGTTCTGGGTTTGACGCTGCGCACGGTCTTCGTACCGTCGCTGCCTACACCGAGGAGCCTGTTCACCATGAAAGACAGCAAGCTGTGGGGCCGGCTCGACCAGGCCATGGCGGCGGTGCGTCCACGCAACCGCGCCATTGCGATGGTCGCCGACGCGTTGGTCATCATCGTCTCCTGGCACGCGACCTACCTGTTTCGCCTGGGCTTCGAGCGTTGGCAGCCGGGCCGGCCGTGGTACGACGACTACGTGTCGTTCGGCGTGGTGGTGGTCTACCTGGTGTTCCTGGCCATCATGGGCGTGCCGCGCGGCCTGTGGCGCTTTTTCGGCTTCGACGATTTCAGGAGAATCGCGGCGGCCTGCGTGATGGCCGGGCTGATCAGCGCGGTCGTGATCCTCATGGCGCAGCTCACCGCGGTGGCCCGGGCCGTGCTGCTCCTGCATCCGCTGTTCTGCATCGTCGCATTGAGTTTGACGCGAATGATCTATCGCCTCGTCGCCGAGCAGGCGCGCGCCCGCGTGGAAGGGACCGCGGGCGAGCCGCGCCGAGCCATCGTGCTGGGCGCCGGAGAAGCGGGGCGGCGTCTGGTCGCCGCCATTCATCGCCGCGACGGCTGGACCGTGCTCGCGCTGCTCGACGACGACCCGGCCAAACAGGGTTTGCGCATCGGCGGCGTCACGGTGACCGGGCCGCTGCCCGATGTTCTGAAGCCGCATGTGCTGGCCGGGGCGACGCACATCGTCATCGCACTGCCCGGCGCCGCGGCCGAGCGACGGGCCCAGGCACTCGAGCTGGCCCGTCAGACCCGGCTGCCCGTATTGACCGTGCCGAGCAAGAACGAGATGCACGCCCAGCCGGTTCACGCCG
>JAYSMB010000264.1:0-5899 GCA_043725065.1 Burkholderiales bacterium | reverse complement strand
GGCCGGCTTGATAAGCAAGCTCACGTTGACGAGCCGAAGTTGGCCGCGTAACGTGTACCGCACCGCCGCCGGTTGCAACTACCAGTGGGACATCGCCACTAAATATGTGGAGCAACGAAGGGGTCGATATGAGATTGGAACAGATTCAGAACGACGCGGCCAAGCAGCGCGTGGATCGAATGAAGGCGAACGCCAAATCGATGAAGAACAGGGCCAAGCAACTGAAGACGCAGGCCGATGCGAGCGCAGCGCAGTTGAAGATGCAGCAGTCGCGCACGCGGCAATCGCTCGTTCGCAAGGCCGCGCAAACGACGATGATCAAGCCGCACGTTTGAGCGGCGGCGAAACGTTGTGAGAGGCTGACGCGATCAAGGCCGTCGCGGCATCGTCACCGAAATTCATCAATTTCTCGGACGCTCCGAGCAAGCGCATGCCCAATCAACGGGCAACAAAAAAGCAGCCGAAGCTGCTTCTTGTTGGTGCCTCGGGCCGGACTCGAACCGGCACCCCTTTCGAGACTTGATTTTGAGTCAAGCACGGCTACCAATTACGTCACCGAGGCTGAACACCAATAGCTTTGCAGTCTAACGCGTGCATCACTGCGCACGCGCAAACCGCTTTTCTTTGCATCTCTTTGCAAGCGAAATTTCTTCCGCCAGTCAATGAAAACTCTGCAATTTCAATAACTTACGCGCGCCGTCACTTTGGCGCGGCTTCTTTTGAGTCCCGCGCGTCTACCAATTTCGCCACCGAGGCCACGGGGCTTGAGAGGCCGCGAGTTTGCCATAGAGGCCCCGATCGGCGCAGGGACCGTAGACTCTCGGCCTTCGCCCGCCCGGCCTCGTCGTCGCCCGCATGCCACCGCTTCCTCCCATCACCCAAGCGCTGTTGCTCGCCAATGTCGCGATCTTCTTTCTGGACGAACTGCTGGGCCGCACGCTGACGGTCTGGTTCGCCCTCTGGCCCATCGGCAGCGCCGAGTTCTGGCCCTGGCAGATCGGCACCTACGCATTTCTGCACGGCAGCTTCAACCATCTGTTTTTCAACATGCTCGGCCTTTGGATGTTCGGCTCCGAGCTCGAGCAGGTCTGGGGACAGAAGCGATATCTGCAGTTCTATGCGGCGAGCGTGATTGCCGCGGCGCTGACCCAACTCCTCGTCAACTACCTGCTCGGCTCGGGCGCGCCGACCATCGGTGCCTCGGGCGGCCTGTTCGGCCTCCTGCTCGCGTTCGCGATGATCTTCCCGGACCGGATCATCCTGCTCTTCTTCGTCATTCCGATGAAGGCGAAATACCTGGTGGCGCTGTACGGCCTGATCGAGCTTTACCAGGGCGCTTACGTCATGAATTCGGGCGTCGCCCATTTCGCGCATCTGGGCGGGATGCTGGGTGGCCTGCTCATGATTCGTTACTGGCGGCGCCAGCCGCCGTTCAGGCGGCGCTGAGCTGCCTCCGGTCGGAAACAAAGCCCCTCGGCCCCACCGGGCGATCGGCGCGGATCATGCTTCGGTGAACCGACACGCGATCGTGCGAAGGGTTGCCATGACCGAACCGTTGATTCATTCGCCGCCGCAACGCCTGCGCTGGCGCCGTTCGGCGATCGCCTTCACGATCTGGCTGCTCGCCGGCTTGGGCGGCGAAAGCGTGGCCCGGGCCGAGACGCCGGCGGACATCGCGGCCCCGGCAAACGCCGTGCTGGCGCGGCTCGAAGAACGCAAGGCGGCTCTGGCCCGCGCCAATGCGGCCGTAGTCGGCGTCGAGGTCATGGCAGTGGAAGACGCGCGCTCGATCCTGACGCTGGGCCGGGTTCGCGCAGGCTCGGGCGTCGTGATCGGCGACGACGGTCTGGTGCTGACCATCGGCTACCTGATCGTCGAGGCCGACCACGTCGATCTCGTCGACAACGGTGGCCGCCACATCCCGGCGCGGGTGGTCGCCTACGACCTCGCTTCCGGTTTCGGACTGCTCCAGGCCCTGGCCCCGCTCTCGCTGGCGCCGGTGCCGCTCGGCAGCTCGGCAACGGTCAAGAGCGACGAGCCGCTGATGATCGCGAGCGGTGGTGACGACGGCGACCTGAGCCTGGCCCGCATGGTCTCGCGGCGCGAGTTCTCCGGCTACTGGGAATATCACATCGACGGTGCGCTCTTCACGGCGCCGGCGCGCAGCGACCACAGCGGCGCGGGCCTCTTCAATGGCGACGGCGAACTGGTGGGCATCGGCTCGCTCGTCGTGGCCGATGCCGCGGGAAGCTCGGCGCCGAAAGTGCGCGGCAACATGTTCGTTCCGGTCGATCTGCTCAAGCCGATCCTCGCCGAACTGCGCGCACGGGGCGCTTCACGGGCGAGCACGAGGCCCTGGCTCGGCCTCCAATGCGACGAGTTCGTCGGCCACGTCCGCGTGATGCGCCTCACGCCGGCCAGCCCGGCCGAAGACGCCGGCCTGGAGCCGGGCGACCTGATCCTGGCGATCGACGGTACCGAGGTCGCCGACCTCGCTTCCTTCTACAAGGCGCTCTGGCGGGAGGAACGGGCCGAGCGCGAGGTCACACTGGAAGTGAAGCGCGGCGCCGATTCGCTGCGACTCACCGTGCGCGCCGTCGACCGGATGAAAACGTTGAGCCGGCCGCAGGGCGTCTAGCCGTACGGCGACGAGTCAAGCCTAGTAGCCGAGCGTGCGGTCGATCGTATTCGGAACACCCTCGCCGCGCCGCAGGGCGCGCAGTGCGGCTACGAACTGCGACGCGATCACCGGCGTCGACGACTGCGCGGCGATGTGCGGCGTGATCGTGATGCCGGGCACGGCCCAGAGCGGATCGTCGGCCGGCAGCGGCTCGCGGCGCTGGACGTCGAGCGCGGCGCCGGCGAGATGGCCCGCGCGCACCGCCTCGATCAGATCGGCTTCGACGACGTGGGCGCCACGCGCGACATTGACGAGGTAGCTTCCGCCCGGCATCGCGGCGAAGGCCGCGGCGTCGAGCAGTCCCTCGGTCGCCTCGGTCAGCGGCAAGGCACAGACGACCACATCGCTTTCGGACAGCACTTCGGCCAGCGTTTGCGGCGAGCGCCGGTTCCAGCCGCGTGCGCGAAAGCCGACCCGGCCGAGCCACGTCACGACCTCGGCGCCGATCGCGCCGGTGCCAAGCACCGTGACACGGTGTGTCGCCAGCGGCGTCGGCTGGCGCAGCCAGGCGCGCTTCTGCTGCTGTGCCGTGTAGCGCTCCAGCGAACGGGCGTGACGCAGCACCATGGTGACCACGAACTGGGCCATGCCGGCCGCTTGCTCGGGATCGACGATGCGCGAGACGACGACGTGCGGCGCCAGATCGGGAACCAGCAGCTTTTCCACGCCCGCGGCGATCGAGCAGACCCAGCCGAGCCGCGGCATTCGCGCGGCCAGGCCGGCGGGCAAGCTCCAGCCGATCGCAACGTCGATGGCGGCCATCGCGTCGTCGCCCAGGTCAGACCGGTACTCGATCAACTCTAGCTCGGGCGCCAGCGCCGAAATCGCCGCGATGAACGGCGCCGCCGGCATCGGCTGCGTCAGAAGCAATACCTTCATTCAGCGACGACCCCGGCTTTCCTCATTCCGCCTTCGAGCGATTGGGCCAATGCGCCGCCCAGGAAAGCGGCGACTGCCGCCGCCGCGAGCGCGGCAGCGAAGTTCGCGCGGGCCCGTCCGGGCCGGCGCGGCGAGGAAAACATGATGACTCCCGGGCGTTCTTGTTGTGCCGCATTGTTCGGCGCGGTGGGCCCGCGCTCAATCGGGGGAAGCGCGCAAGCCTTCGGCCACGGTCGGATGGCGCAGCACGAGTCGCAGCTCGTCTTTGAGGCGCCGGTTGACGAGCCGGCGCGATTCGTTCATGAAACTCAGTTGCATCGGCGACAGGGTTGCCGCGGCGTCGGCAAGCGACACGCGAGGCGGTCGCGCCAGCGAGAACAGATCGGCCGCGAGGTCGAAATACTCGCCCATGCGCAGCTCGCTGTCGTCGCTGGCGTTGACGGCGCGCTGCGGCAGGCCGCGGTGCAAGGCCGCGACGCAAGCGCGCGCCAGGTCGTCGGCGTGGATGTGGTTGGTGAACACGTCGTCGACTGCCGCCAGCACGGGCGTGGCACGAGCGAGGCGAACCCGCGGGTCGCCGCCTTCGCGGTCCAGCGCGTAGATGCCGGGGATGCGAAGCAGCGTCACCGTTACGCCGCTGCCGCGTCCGAACAGGCGCAACCGCGCCTCGGCGTCGACCCGGCGGCGGGCCCGGTCAGTGGCGGGCGCGAGCGAGCGCGTCTCGTCGACCCAGGCGCCGCCGCAGTCGCCGTAGACGCCGCTGGTCGAGCCGTAGACAAGGCGGCGCAGGCGCGGCGCCCGGGCAAGCGCCTGGATCAGACGGGCGGTGCGCTCGTCGTGCGCGCCGCAGGCGGCAGGCGGCGCGAGGTGAAGCACGGCATCGGTGAGTCCGGCCAGGCGGGCCAGCGTTTCGGGCCGGTCGAGGTCGCCGAGCAAGGGCACGATCCCGGCCGCGCGCAGGGCGTCGACGCGAGACGGGCTCGAACTCAGGGCGAGTACCCGCCAACGCTTAGCCACGAGGCGGGCGACGCGCAATCCGACGTCGCCACACCCGATGATGAGCAACACCGGACGACGAAAGCGAAGGGGACGGTCGGTCAAGGCAATGTTGCAGGCAAAATCGGCGGGTCAGTCTAAGCGACGCTGTCCCGGGTTCTTCGCTCTCATGTCCTTCACCGTCACGGTCCAGCCCAGCGGGCGCAGCTTCAGCGTCGAGCGCGACGAGCCCATCCTCCAGGCCGCCATCCGCCAGGGTGTCGGTCTTCCCTATGGCTGCAAAGACGGCGCCTGTGGTTCGTGCAAGTGCCGGATGCTCGAGGGCCGCGTCATCCACGGCGCGCATCAGCAGAAGGCGCTCAGCGCCGAGGAAGAAGCCGCCGGCTTCATCCTCGCCTGCCAGGCCGCGCCGCAGACCGACATCGTGCTCGAGGCGCGCACCGTTCCAGGCGCCGGCGAGTACCCGATCAGAAAGCTGCCGAGCCGCGTTGTCTCGATCGAGAAGCCGACCGGCGACGTCGCGATCCTCAAGCTCCAGTTGCCCGCCAACGACCCGCTGCGATACCGCGCCGGCCAGTACGTCGAGTTCATCCTTCGCGACGGTTCGCGGCGCAGCTACTCGATGGCCAACGCGCCGCACAACCAGGGCGAAAAGCCGCAGATCGAACTGCACCTGCGCCACCTTCCCGGCGGCAAGTTCACCGATCACGTCTTCGGTGCGATGAAGGAAAAGGACATCCTGCGCGTCGAGGGTCCGTTCGGCATCTTCTTCCTGCGCGAGGACTCAGAGAAACCGATCGTCCTGCTCGCCTCGGGAACGGGGTTCGCGCCGATCAAGGCGATCATCGAGCACATGATCGAGAATGGCAGCCAGCGAAACGCCGTCCTCTACTGGGGCTGCCGCTCGCGCGCCGACCTCTACCTGAACCACTGGGCCGAAGCGGCGACGCGACAGATGGCGCACCTGCGCTACGTGCCCGTGCTGTCGGAAGCGCGGCCCGAAGACGAATGGACCGGACGCACCGGCCTCGTTCACCAGGCCGTGATGCACGACCTGCCCAACCTCATGGAACACCAGGTCTACGCTTGCGGCGCGCCGATCATGGTCGAATCGGCGCAGCGCGATTTCATCGTCCGATGCGGCTTGCCGGACGACGAGTTCTATGCCGATTCGTTCACGTCCGAAGCCGATAAGCATGGCCCGATGGCCTAGGGTGAAGAAACAATCGAATCGCTGATCACAATTCGCTAGTGTAGTGTTGCATTCTGTTTGGAACTTAAACGGCTGTTAGCGCGAATGACCTTCTGCAGGATGTCGGCAGCGCTCTTGGTCCAGATGAACGG
>JAYSMB010000263.1:0-5977 GCA_043725065.1 Burkholderiales bacterium | reverse complement strand
GCCCGCCCGCGCTTCGTCAGTGAGGGTGAATTCCGTGCCGCTCGCAAATGTCTGGTAGCCGAGCAAGTCGACGAAGAAGCGCTGAACAAAGCTGCCGCGAAGTTGCCTTTCGCCGCGTGAGCGAATTGAACCATCGCGAATGGCTTTGGCCCACTCGGCGAGCAAGCGGGCTTGGGTGTCGGAAACGGCCTCCTCGGAAACGCTTCGCAGCACGACGCGTTGGTTGAAGAGTGGTTGATGATCGAACGGCTTTCGCGCCATGCGACGGATTATCTGGCGAGATGCCGGCGCGCCCTCTCGCGCCAATCAGCGGACGGATTCGTTGCCCTCGCCTCGTTTGTTCGCTTCGAGCGAAAGTGAGTCGTGCGGCCGAAGACCCCGTCGTGCCGCGGCCGCTCGGATCTCACTTCTTCGCAGCGCTCGCCGAGGCGCCTGGTGGCACCGGCTGCGGCACGCGGTTCTTGACCGAGGGAATCGAGCGCAGATAGCCATAGATCGCCTCCAGGTCGGCATCGTTGAAGTTCTTGTACGCGGGGGTCGGCATCGGCGGCAGCACTTCACGGCCGACGCCAAGATGCTTACCCAATCGCATGGTGTCGATGAACTGACGCAGTGTCCAGCTGCCGAGGCCGGTCTTGAAATCGGGCGCGAGGTTGGCGGCAAAGCTCACGCCCCATGGGCCGGCCCAGGCGGTGTTGGTCGCCGACGAGACCACCAGCCACGGCCCGGCCGGCAACTTCGGCACCGGCGGCATCGCCAGCGCTTCGGGGTGGCCGGAGAGCAGCCGGCGCAGGTCGGGTTCCGGTCCGTTCTTGCCCATCGTCAGCGGGGTGTGGCAGTCGCCGCAAGCGCCGGTGTTGACGAGGTACTGGCCGCGCAGGATCCGTTCGATCTCGACGGGGGGTTTGACCGCCTTCGGCGCAGCATCGGCGGCGCGAGCCGGCAGCGCATTTGCGAGACCACACATCGCAAGAACAGAGAGCAGCGCCTCGGAAGTTGCGGCGATGGCTCGGCTCATGGTCGGAACTCCCTTGTCTTGACTGTGCCTACTCGAACTCGACCAGTTCCACGCCTTCATCCACCTGGTCGCCGGCCGCGAAGCGGAACGACTTGACCGTGCCGGCGTGCGGCGCACTGATCGTGTGCTCCATCTTCATCGCCTCGAGCACGAGCAGCGGCGCGCCCTTCTCCACCGTCGCGCCCGGCTTGGCCAGCAACGCGATCACCTTTCCCGGCATCGGCGACATCAGGCCCGTGCCTTCTTCCTCGTGCTCGGCACCGGCGACGCCGAGCAGATCCACGTAGGTCAGCACATGGCTGCGGCCGCCGGCGAACACGTAGCGCTTGTCGCCCTGCACGACGACGCTCGCACCGACGCGCCGATCGCCGACCGTGCCTTCGACGTCGCCGCACAGCGTTCGCATGCCCGAGCCGCGCAGACTCCTGCCTTCCATCAGGAACTCCCAGCCGCCTTCGGGCCGCGCCGCCACGTCGACTTCACGCAGCGTTTCGCCGCTGCGAAAGCCCATGCGCCACCAGGCGCGGCCGTTCATGCGCCAGGCGTCGAGCTTGCGCCAGGGCGACGATTCTTCGAGGCCGCGCGGCGCCGCCGCCCGCGATTCGTTCGCAGCGCGCTCGGCCTCGGCCAGCGCTGCCACCAGCCACACGTCTTCGGGCAGCGCGCCGACGGCAGGAAAGAGCAAGGCGTGCTCGCGCTCGATCAACGCCGTGTCGAGCTCGGCGTTCGCGAACGAGGGCGTCGCGATCAATCGGCCGAGGAACTCGACGTTGTTGGAAACGCCGACGATGCGATACGCCGCGAGCGCCGCCTTCATGCGCGTCAGCGCGGCGGCACGGTCCGGGCCATGGACGATGAGCTTGGCGATCATCGGGTCGTAGAACGGCGTGATCGAGTCGCCCTCTTCGACGCCGGTGTCGACGCGAACCTCGGCGCTCCGCTCGGGCGCGACGAGGTGCACGAGCTTGCCGGTCGAAGGCAGGAACCCGCGGTCGGGATCTTCGGCGTAGATGCGCGCCTCGATCGCGTGGCCATCAATGGCAAGTTCGTTCTGCTTCTTCGGCAGCGGCTCGCCCGAAGCGACGCGCAGTTGCCACTCCACCAGGTCGAGCCCGGTGATCATCTCCGTCACCGGGTGCTCGACCTGAAGCCGCGTGTTCATCTCCATGAAGTAGAAGCGGCCGTCGGGATGGGCGATGAACTCGACGGTGCCGGCGCCGACGTAGCCGACGGCCTTGGCAGCTTCCACTGCCGCCTGGCCCATCGCCGCGCGGCGCTCGGCCGTCATGCCGGGAGCAGGCGCTTCTTCGAGCACTTTCTGGTGCCGCCGCTGCACCGAGCAATCGCGCTCGAACAGATAGACGCACTCGCCGAAAGTGTCGGCGAAGACCTGAATCTCGATGTGCCTCGGCTTCAGCACGTATTGCTCGATCAGCACGCGGTCGTCGCCGAACGCGCTCTTCGCTTCGCGCTGGCATGAAGCGAGGGCGGCCGCGAAATCTTCGCCCTTGTCGACGCGGCGGATGCCTTTGCCGCCACCGCCCGCGCTCGCCTTGATGAGCACGGGAAAGCCGATGCGCTCGGCCTCCTTGGACAGCAGCGCCGGGTCCTGATCGTCGCCGTGATAGCCCGGCGTGAGCGGCACGCCGGCCTTGCCCATGAGCGTCTTGGCGGCCGACTTCGAGCCCATGGCGCGGATCGCCGAGGCCGGTGGGCCGATGAAGACGATGCCTTGTTTCGCGCAGCTTTCGGCGAAGGCATCGTTCTCGGACAGGAAGCCGTAGCCCGGATGGACGGCCTGCGCGCCGGTCGCCTTCGCAGCGGCGAGGATCTTCGCGCCAACGAGATAGGACTCGCGCGCCGGCGCCGGGCCGATGTGCACTGCTTCGTCGGCGAGGCGAACGTGGCGTGCGCCGGCGTCGGCATCCGAATACACAGCGACGGTGGCAATGCCCATCCGCCGCGCGGTCTCGATGACGCGGCAGGCGATCTCGCCGCGGTTGGCTATGAGGATCTTGGTAAACATACGATTCATTGTCATCCTGAGCGAAGCGAAGGATCTCATCGGTGGCCGAGATCCTTCACTGCGTTCAGGATGACAGCAGCATTTACATCCGAAACACGCCGAACTTCGTCGCCGGGATCGGCGCGTTCAGCGTCGTGGCCAGCGACAGGCCGAGTACGCGGCGCGTATCGGCCGGATCGATCACGCCGTCGTCCCACAGCCTTGCGCTCGCGTAGTAGGGATGGCCCTGGTGCTCGTACTGCTCGAGCAGCGGCGCCTTGAACGCGCGTTCATCTTCGGCCGTCCACGAGCCGCCGCGCGCCTCGATGCCGTCGCGCTTGACGGTCGCCAGCACGGCCGAGGCCTGCTCGCCGCCCATGACGCTGATGCGCGCGTTCGGCCACATCCAGAGAAATCGCGGCGAGTAGGCGCGGCCGCACATGCCGTAGTTGCCGGCGCCGAACGAGCCGCCGATCAGCACCGTGAGCTTGGGCACCGCCGCGGTCGCGACAGCGGTGACCATCTTCGCGCCGTCTCGTGCGATCCCCGCGTTCTCGACCTTCTTGCCGACCATGAAGCCGGTGATGTTCTGCAGGAACAGCAGCGGCACGCGCCGCTCGCAGCAGAGCTCGATGAAGTGCGCGCCCTTCTGCGCGCTCTCGGAAAACAGGATGCCGTTGTTGGCGATGATGCCGATCGGCATGCCGTAGAGCCGCCCGAAGCCGGTGACCAGCGTGGCGCCGTAGCGCGACTTGAACTCGTCGAGCCGCGAGCCGTCGACGATGCGGGCGATGACTTCGCGCACGTCGTAGGGCTTGCGCGTGTCCTTGGGGATCACGCCGTAGATCTCTTTCGGATCGTAGAGCGGCTCTTCGCTCGCCAGGGTCGTCACGGTCTCGGGCTTCTTGCCATTCAGGCTCGCGACGATGCGCCGGGCGATCGCCAGCGCATGACGGTCGTCGTCGGCCAGGTGATCGGCCACGCCGGAAAGCCGCGTGTGCACGTCGCCGCCGCCCAGCTCTTCGGCCGTAACGATCTCGCCGATCGCCGCCTTCACGAGCGGCGGCCCGCCGAGAAAGATCGTGCCCTGGTTCTTGACGATGATGGTCTCGTCGCTCATCGCCGGCACGTAGGCGCCTCCCGCTGTGCACGAGCCCATCACGACCGCGATCTGGGCGATGCCCTGCGCGCTCATGTTGGCCTGGTTGAAGAAGATGCGGCCGAAGTGCTCGCGGTCGGGAAACACATCGTCCTGCTTCGGCAAGAAGGCACCGCCGGAATCGACGAGATAGATGCACGGCAGCCGGTTCTGCATCGCGATCTCCTGCGCGCGCAGGTGCTTCTTGACCGTCATCGGGTAGTAGGTGCCGCCCTTCACGGTGGCGTCGTTGGCGACGATCATGCATTCCTGCCCATGCACGCGGCCGATGCCGGCGATCATGCCGGCCGCCGGCGCCTCGCCGTCGTACATGCCGTAGGCGGCGAGCTGGCCGATCTCGAGAAACGGCGAGCCGGGGTCGAGCAGACCGTCGACCCGTTCGCGCGGCAGCAGCTTGCCGCGCGCCGCGTGCCGCTCGCGCGACTTGGCGTCGCCACCGAGCGCGATCTCGGCCGCTCGGGCGCGCAGGTCGTCGACCTGGCTTTGCAGGAAAGCGGCGTTGGCCTTGAAATCTTCCGAGCGTGTGTCGATGCGCGACTTCAACGCGGGCATGGTCTTCTGCTTTGTCGTTGTGGTTCCGGACCCGGAGCTTAACGTCGCCGCCGTCGGCCTTCGCGACGCCGCGCCGCGCTAACGCCCGAACACGGTCATCAGCAAGCCGGCGATGCCCAGGCCGAGCGCGGCCAGTGCGTCGCCGGCGATCAGCCCGCCGCCGAACAGCGAGGTGCTGCTCATGTCCTCGGGCAGCACGGCCGCGCCGGGAGCGGGCTTGGCCTTGGGCAGCGAGTTGAAGAAGCTGGAGACGATGCCGCCGGCGCCGAGCCAGAGCGAGGTGGGCAGGTTGACGAAGCCACCGAACGACAGCGCGTAGGGCGAAGGCAGGAACACCGCGTCGAGCAGGAAGTCGACGCTGAAGCCGAGCTTGCCGCGGGCCACGAAACGGCGGTAGCCCTCGCGTGCATGGATCAGCTTGCGCAGCACCTCGATGGCCAGGCCGATCGCCACGCCGACCCAGATCGCGGTGCGCTGGTAGGGCTTGTCGTCGGTCAGGCTGCGCAGCACGCCGACGAACTTGTAGGTCATCGCGGCGCTCCACTGCGCCGGCTGCTCGGCGGCACTCATCGCCGTCTGGTCGAGCAGCAGCACCGGGTAGGCGGCCATAAACAGCCGCGCGAACGCCACCGACATCACCGCGCCCATGAGGATGCCGGCGACCTGATAGCGGAACTGGACGACGCGGTTGGTGCCAAGCCGCCAGCCGGTCGAGCGGTCCTGCTGCATGTCGCTGGCCACGCTCGTCGAGACCAGCAGCACGGCGCCCGCCATGAGGCCGACGGCCGGGTCCTTCAGGCCGAGCGACGCCATCAGCACGATGCAGACGACGAACGCCGACGAGATCGGGTTCGAGTCGCTGATGCCGACCGAGATGCCGTTGACCATCGCGAACACGAACACCAGCGCCACCGCGAAGACCAGGTAGCCGATCGGCTGGCCGAGCACCCAGTGCCCGGTGAGCACGATGCCCGCGCCCCAGCAGGCGACCCAGAGCACAAGGCGGCGCGTGTGAATTCGCTTCCAGTCGGGCTCGACCTCGACGACCGCCGGCACCGCCGCGGCAGGTTGTCGCAAGCGCTGCACCGCCTGCCAGAAGATCAGGCCCAGGTCGACGACGGCCGCGCCCATGATCGTGCCGAGCGCGATCAGGAACATGATCTTGCGGAACGGGTCGCCCTCGTGCAACCAGCCGATCGACACGAAGTACGGCACCAGCGCCCAGCCGATGAGGCCGCCGACG
>JAYSMB010000262.1:0-1540 GCA_043725065.1 Burkholderiales bacterium | reverse complement strand
TACCTGCTGATCCAGCGCGGCGAAGCGACCGCCGTGAGCAGCCTGATGTACCTCGTGCCGCCGTGCACCGCGCTGATGGCCTGGCTGCTGTTCGGCGAGGCGTTCACGCTTCTGATGACGGTCGGCATGGCGCTGACTGTCACCGGTGTCGCGATCGTCGTGCGCGAACGGCGCTGAGCGCCGGACGGCGCGTGGCACAGTCGAGTTTGTTTTTGAAGCCGACGCCCTTTCACCAAGGAGCCACCCCGTGGCAGTCCATCGCATCGCAGTCATCGCCGGAGACGGCATCGGTACCGAAGTCATGCCCGAGGGCCTGCGCGTTCTCGAAGCGGTGGCGGCCCGCTTCGACATCGGCCTGGCCTTCGACCATTTCGACTTCGCCTCCTGGCCCTGGTACGAGAAGCACGGCAGCATGCTGCCGGCCGACTGGAAGGAACAGATCGGTGGCCACGACGCGATCTTCTTCGGCGCGGTCGGCTGGCCGGCGAAGATTCCGGACCACGTTTCGCTCTGGGGCTCGCTGCTCAAGTTCAGGCGCGAGTTCGATCTCTACGTGAATCTCCGCCCGGCACGTCTGATGCCCGGCGTGCGCTCGCCGCTGGCCGGTTTGAAGCCGGGCGACATCGACATGATGATCGTGCGCGAGAACACCGAGGGCGAGTACTCGAGCATCGGCGGGCGCATGTATGAAGGCAGCGAGCGCGAGATCGTCGTCCAGGAGACGGTGATGTCGCGCATCGGCGTCGACCGCGTGCTCGCGTATGCGTTCGAACTGGCGCGATCGCGGCCGAAGAAGCATCTCACCTCGGCCACCAAGTCGAACGGCATCTCGATCACCATGCCGTACTGGGACGAACGGGTCGAGGCGATGGCTCCGCGTTTTCCCGAGGTGCGCGTCGACCGCTTCCACATCGACATCCTCACCGCGCATTTCGTGCGGCGGCCACAGTTCTTCGACACGGTCGTGGCGAGCAATCTGTTCGGCGACATCCTGAGCGACCTCGGCCCTGCGTGCACGGGAACGATAGGCATCGCTCCTTCCGGCAACATCAATCCTTCACGCCAGCATCCTTCGCTGTTCGAGCCGGTGCACGGCTCGGCGCCCGACATCGCCGGCCGCGGCATCGCCAACCCGATCGGCCAGATCTGGTCGGGCGCGCAGATGCTCGACTTCCTCGGCCATCGCGACGCCCACGATGCGGTGATCGAGGCGATCGAGGCCGTGCTCGACCCGGCGGCTGGCGGCCCGAAGACGCCCGACCTCGGGGGCAGGGCGAGCACGAGCGATCTCGGCCGCGCGATCGCCGACGCCGTCGGCCGCCCTTAGGACAGCGCTCAATCCTTTCGATGCGGGAAGTCAAGTGCCAACCGCACGAGCGGCGAAAGATTTCCTCGTAACGAAGGCCCATAGAATCGCGAACCCTGCTTGACACTGAACATCGCCGACGATGTAATCGTTTTGCCTTGGCGTTGCCCTTTGCCGCCTTGCGACACGACATCGAATTCCACCGAGACACCGAGCCTTCCTGAGGGGGAAACA
>JAYSMB010000261.1:0-4003 GCA_043725065.1 Burkholderiales bacterium | reverse complement strand
ACGACCGGCAGCCACGACAGCAGGCAGGCTTTCGGCCCGAAGCGGCGCAGCCAGCGCAATGCGCGCCCGTCCGGATGCTTGTGCGTGACGTGCTCGTAGGCGCGCTCGGCGCCGTAACCCATCCACCAGGTGAGCGCACCGCCGAGCGTCGCGCCGACCGTCGCCACGACGATGGCGGGCCAGAACATGTCGGGGTTCAGCTTGACCAGGCCGAACACCGCCGGCTCGGACGCGAGCGGCAGCAGTGTGGCCGCAACGAAGGCGATGAAGAAGACTGTGCTCAGGCCGACCTCGGGCAAGGCAAGCACGCGCATCATCCAGTCGAGCCAGACGTCCATCGGTTGCGATTATCGGCAGCAGAAATGAGGGTCGGACCGAGGGCTTTGCGCGATTTTGCGCCGCTATACTTCTGCCTCGTTTTTCAGCAGCCACCCTCCCTCCTTCCCATGCGCATCGGCCACATCAAGCTGGAGAACCGGCTGTTCGCCGCGCCGATGGCGGGCGTCACCGACCGGCCGTTCCGGCAGCTCTGCAAGCGCCTCGGCGCGGGCTACGCGGTGAGCGAGATGGTGACCTCGCGCAAGGACCTGTGGACGAGCCTGAAAACGAGCCGGCGCGCCGATCACGAAGGCGAAACCGATCCGATCTCGGTGCAGATCGCCGGCACCGACGCGGCGATGATGGGCGAGGCCGCCGCCTACAACGTCGACCGCGGCGCCCAGATCATCGACATCAACATGGGCTGCCCGGCCAAGAAGGTGTGCAGCAAGTGGGCCGGCTCGGCGCTGATGAAGGACGAAACGCTGGCGCTCGAGATCATCGAGGCCGTGGTCGCCGCGTGCGCGCCGCGCAACGTACCGGTGACGTTAAAGATGCGAACCGGCTGGTGCGCGTCGGAGAAGAACGCGGTGCGCCTGGCGCGCGCCGCCGAATCGGCCGGCATCGCGATGGTCGCCGTGCATGGGCGCACGCGCGAGCAGGGCTACATGGGCCAGGCCGAATACGAGACCGTCGCGGCGGTGAAACGCGCGCTCGGGATTCCGGTCGTCGCCAACGGCGACATCGATTCGCCGCAAAAAGCCCGTGCGGTGTTCGCCGCGACCGGTGCCGACGCGATCATGATCGGCCGCGCCGCGCAGGGACGACCGTGGATCTTCGGCGAGATCGCGCACTTTCTCGAGACCGGCGAAGAAGCGCCGCCGCCGCGCGTGACCGACGTGCGAGGCTGGCTGGTCGAGCATCTTGGCGACCATTACCGCCTGCATGGCGAATTCGCAGGCGTGCGCAGCGCCAGAAAGCACATCGGCTGGACGCTGCGCGGCCTGCCCGGCGGCGATGCGTTTCGCGACGAGATGAACGCGATCGATTCGTGCGATGCGCAACTCAAGGCGGTCGGAAACTGGTTCGACGCGCTTGCCGACAAGGCGCCGCTGATGCCCGCGGCGCGAGTCGAGGCAAGTGCAGTTCATTGACGGATTCGAGACGCGAGATGGCGAACAAGAAACACATCGAGGAGTGCGTGCGCGAGAGCCTGGAGGGCTACTTCAGGGACTTGCGCGGCGTCACGCCGACGGCGATGTACGACATGATTCTTAGTGTGGTCGAGCGGCCGCTGTTCGAAACCGTGATGAAACACGCCGAAGGCAACCAGAGCCGCGCCGCGGAGTGGCTGGGCATCAACCGCAACACGCTGCGCCACAAGCTGGTCGAGCACAAGCTCATCAAGTGACGTCCCGGCCTCGCTCGCCATGCACGCGCTGATTTCCGTCTCCGACAAGACCGGCATCGTCGAGTTCGCCCGTGAACTCGCGGCACTCGGCGCGACGCTGCTGTCGACCGGCGGAACCGCCAAGCTGCTCGCGGGCGCCGGCATCGCAGTGACCGAAGTCGCCGACCACACCGGCTTTCCCGAGATGCTCGACGGCCGCGTCAAGACCTTGCACCCCGCCGTCCACGGCGGCTTGCTGGCGCGCCGCGATTTGCCAGAGCACATGGCCGCGATCGACAAACACGGCATCGCCACGATCGACCTGCTCGTCGTCAACCTCTACCCGTTCGAGGCGACCGTGGCCAAGCCCGGCTGCACGCTCGCCGACGCGATCGAGAACATCGACATCGGCGGGCCGGCGATGGTCCGATCGGCGGCCAAGAACTGGCGCGACGTCGCAGTGATGACCGATGCTTCGCAATACGCCGGCGTGCTCGGCGAGTTGCGCTCGGTCGGCGCGGTGCTGGAAGAAACGAAATTCGCGCTCGCGGTCGCCGCGTTCAACCGGATCGCCGACTACGACGCCGCGATCAGCGACTACCTCTCGTCGCTCGCCGGCCCGAGCGACGGTGTGCCCGACCGCGCGGAGTTTCCGGCGCAGGCCAACGGCCGATTCGTCAAGCTGCAGGACCTGCGCTACGGCGAAAACCCGCACCAGCGCGCGGCCTTCTACCGCGATCTGCGGCCAGCGCCGGGATCGCTCGTGACGGCGAAGCAATTGCAGGGCAAGGAACTCTCGTACAACAACATCGCCGACGCCGATGCGGCGTGGGAATGCGTGAAGTCGTTCGGCACTTCCGACGCACCGAGCGCCTGCGTGATCGTCAAGCACGCCAACCCCTGCGGCGTCGCGTTCGGTGCCTCGAGCGCCGAGGCGTATGCCAAGGCGTTCAAGACCGACCCGACCTCGGCCTTCGGCGGCATCATCGCGTTCAACACGCCGGTAGACAGGGCGTGCGCGGAAGCGGTCGCGAGGCAGTTCGTCGAAGTCCTGATCGCGCCGGCGTTCAGTGCCGAAGCGCTTGCCGTGTTCGCCGCCAAGCCCAACGCACGGCTGTTGCAAATCGACCTGCCTTCGGTGGCGGGCGCGGGCCGCAACAGCCACGACATCAAGCGCATCGGCTCCGGTCTTTTGGTCCAGACTGCCGACAACCACGAGATCAGCGCCGCCGACCTGAAGGTCGTGACGACGCGCCAGCCGACGCCCGAGCAGATGCGCGACCTCCTGTTCGCCTGGAAGGTCGCCAAGTACGTGAAGAGCAACGCGATCGTCTTCTGTGCCGGCGGCATGACGCTGGGCGTCGGCGCCGGCCAGATGAGCAGGCTCGACTCGGCGCGGATCGCGAAGATCAAGGCCGAAGCGGCCGGCCTCTCGCTCGCCGGCTCGGCGGTCGCGAGCGACGCCTTCTTTCCGTTTCGCGACGGGCTCGACGTCGTGATCGACGTTGGCGCCACCAGCGTCATCCAGCCGGGCGGATCGATGCGCGACGACGACGTCATCGGCGCGGCGAACGAGCGCGGCATCGCCATGGTCTTCACCGGCGTGCGCCATTTCAGGCATTGAGGCCCCCGCGCTCTCTGCGTTCGCCGCCCCCCAGTGGGGCGCCGGCCCCCTTGGGGCGGCCCGGCGGGGGCCTTGAAGCTGCCTGAGGTCGCGGGCCTCGCGCTCGCCTTCGTCGCGCGTCTCATCACGGGCGCGCAGGGCCATTGGTACGGTTCGCCGCCCAAGGCAGAGCAGCGCATCTACTTCGCCAATCACCAGAGCCACTTCGACTGGGTGCTGATCTGGGCTTCGCTGCCGCGCGACCTGCGCGCCGTCACGCGGCCGATCGCGGCGCGCGACTACTGGACCTCGACGCCGCTCAAGCACTGGATCACGCGCGAGATCTTCAATGCTGTCTACGTGAGCCGCGAGCGCAAAGACGACGAAGACCCGCTCGAGCCGCTGATGGAAGCGCTGCGCCACGGCGATTCGCTGGTCATCTTTCCCGAAGGCACGCGCGGCCACGCCGCCGATCCGGCGTCGTTCAAGTCGGGCCTCTACGCGCTGGCCCAGGCCTTCCCCGACGTGCAGCTCATCCCGACGTGGATCGACAACGTCCAGCGCGTCATGCCCAAGGGCGAGGTCGTGCCGGTGCCGATCCTGTGCACCGTCGTCTTCGGCCCGCCGGTCGCGCTCGCGCCGCTGCGCGACGAGTTCGTGCTGCCCGATGGCGTGATCTACCTCGACGGCAA
>JAYSMB010000260.1:0-3006 GCA_043725065.1 Burkholderiales bacterium | reverse complement strand
GGCGCGGCCGCCCGGCGCGCGTTGAAGAGGCTGGAGACGAAGCCATGAGACTGTTGCCCCGATCGATTTCGCGCGTCGTCGTGATGACGTTTGTCACCTTTGCCGGCGCCGCCGGCGCCGCCGGCGCCGCCGAGCCCGAAGGCACGGTGACGTACCGCTGTCCGAACAACGACTACAAGAACACGATTTCAGCCAAGGAAGCCGAAAGACTCGGCTGCAAGAAACTCGAAGGCGGACCGGTCACGGTGATCCAGATGACCAAGCCGCGTCCGGCCGGGACGGCGGTGCCGTCGTCGGCGTCGGGAACCGGGACGGCGCGGGTCGATCCCTCGGCGCAGCGTGCCCGCGACAGCGACGCCCGGCGCATCCTCGAAACCGAGTTGAAAGGCGAAGAAGACCGTCTTGCCGATCTGAAGAAGGAGTTCAACAACGGCCAGCCGGAGCGTCAGGGCAACGAGAAGAACTACCAGACTTACGTCGACCGTGTCGGGCAACTGAGTGCCGCGATCGCCCGCAAGGAAGCCGACGTCGCCGCCATTCGTCGCGAGATCCAGAAGCTGCCTGCCGCCCCGCCGCTGCCGCTGTGATCGCGCCCGGCCCGCCCGTTCCGACGGCGCTGCGAGCCAACGACGAGGCGGGCCATGCGGCGCTGGACCTGCTGGCGACGATGGTGGCCATCGTCACACCCGAAGGCGAATGCTTTTTCGCCAATTCGTCGTTCGAGAATGTGCTCGGGTTGTCGCGCCGGCGCATGTCGCGCGGCTCGGTGTTCGACTGGTTCGCCGAAGCGCAGCTGCTTCATGCCACGGTCGCCGCCGTCAGCGGCAATTCTTTCGCGACCAGCCGGCTCGACGCGCAACTGAAGCGCCCGGGTGCGAGCCACGGCGAACTGGTGCCGGTGCGTGTCACCGTCAACCAGATCGACGGTTCGCGAAACGTCGTCTTCGAAGTGGTCGAAATCGAACAGCAAACCCGCCAGGAGCGCGAGGATCGCGCCCTCGAGCAGGCCCAGGCGACCAAGGAGCTGATCAGGAACCTTGCCCACGAGATCAAGAATCCGCTGGGCGGGATACGCGGCGCGGCGCAATTGCTCGAGATGGAGATCGAGTCGCGGGCGCTCACCGAATACACCCAGGTCATCATCAACGAGGCCGATCGCCTGCAATCCCTGGTCGATCGCCTGCTTGCGCCGCACAGGAAGCCGCATGTCGTCGGCAACGTCAACATTCACGAGGTCTGCGAACGGGTGCGGGCGCTGATCGACGCCGAATTTCCGCGTGGTCTGGCCACCGAGCGCGACTACGACACCTCGATTCCCGAGTTTCGCGGCGACCGCGAGCAGCTGATTCAGGCCGTGCTGAACATCACGCACAACGCCGCCGAGGCGCTCGCCGAACGGATCGAGATCGGCGACGCGAAGATCGTTCTGCGCACCCGCGTGGCACGCCAGATGACCCTCGGAAAGCAGCGCTATCGTCTGGCACTGGAATTGCGTATCGAAGACAACGGGCCGGGCGTTCCGGAGGCATTGCGCGAGCGGGTGTTCTTCCCGCTCGTGTCGGGCCGCGAAGGGGGCTCGGGACTCGGCCTCACGCTCGCGCAGGCCTTCATCCAGCAGCACCATGGAACCGTTGAATTCGAGAGCGAGCCCGGCCACACGGTCTTCAAGATCGTGATACCCCTGGCATGAAACCCATCTGGATCGTCGACGACGACCAATCGATCCGGTTCGTGCTCGAGAAAGCGTTGACGCGCGAAGAGTTCGTCGTGCGCAGCTTCACCAACGCGCGCGACGCGCTGGCCGCGCTCGACGACGATCAGCCGCAGGTACTTGTCTCCGACATCCGCATGCCGGGCGGCTCGGGCATCGATCTGCTCAACAAGATCAAGGCCAAGCATCGTGATCTGCCGGTCATCATCATGACGGCGTACTCCGATCTCGACAGCGCCGTCAGCGCTTTCCAGGGTGGCGCTTTCGACTACCTGCCCAAGCCTTTCGACGTGCCCAGGGCCGTCGACCTGATCAGGCGCGCGGTCGAGGAAAGCCTGCATGAAGGCCAGATCGAAGCCGCCGTCACGCAGGTGCCCGAGATTCTCGGTCAGGCACCGGCGATGCAGGACGTGTTCCGCGCCATCGGCCGGCTCAGCCAGAGCATCGTCACCGTGCTCATCACCGGCGAGTCTGGGTCGGGCAAGGAACTGGTGGCCAATGCGCTGCACAAGCACAGCCCGCGCGCCAGCGGCCCGTTCGTCGCCATCAACACGGCGGCGATTCCGAAAGACCTGCTCGAGTCAGAGTTGTTCGGTCACGAGCGAGGTGCCTTCACCGGCGCGCAGACGACCCGGCGAGGCCGCTTCGAGCAGGCCGACGGCGGCACGCTGTTCCTCGACGAGATCGGCGACATGCCGTTCGAGCTGCAGACGCGCCTGCTGCGGGTTCTCGCCGACGGCCAGTTCTATCGCGTCGGTGGCCACAATCCGATGCGCAGCAGCGTCCGCGTCATCGCCGCGACGCACCAGGATCTGGAAGAGCGCGTCAAGGCCGGGTCGTTTCGCGAAGATCTGTTCCACCGCCTCAACGTCATTCGCTTGCGCTTGCCGGCGCTGCGCGAGCGGCAGGAAGACATCCCGCCGCTGACGCGCTTTTTCCTGCAGAAGAGCGCGCGCGAACTCGGCGTAGAAGGCAAGCGAATCACCGAGGCGGCGCTGGCTCGCCTGACCCAATTCGAATTTCCGGGCAATGTGCGCCAGCTCGAGAACATCTGCCACTGGCTCACGGTGATGGCGCCGGCGCAACTGATCGAAGCGAAAGACCTGCCTCCGGAATTTCAGCCCAAGCCTGCGGCGCGCGCCAGCGCGGCGCCTGTCGTGATGTCCAATGCGGCCGTCGAGACCAGCGCTGAAGTTGGCGGGCGGGCGGGCGAGGGCGGCACGGTGGCCGGCGTGCGTCCGGCAAGCGACTCGTTCACGGCGCCGCCACCGACGCTCGCGTCCGAAGCGACGACG
>JAYSMB010000259.1:0-1796 GCA_043725065.1 Burkholderiales bacterium | reverse complement strand
ACCGGTTCGGCACGGGAGGTCCATCACTTCGGCGTGCTCGCCGGCTACGGCGCCGAGGCTGTTCACCCCTATCTCGCGCTCGAGACGCTGGCTGCCCTGCACGGCGATTTGCCGAGCGACCTCGGGACCGAGAAGGCGATCTACAACTACATCAAGGCGATCGGCAAGGGTCTGTCCAAGATCATGTCGAAGATGGGCGTCTCGACCTACATGTCGTACTGCGGCGCGCAGCTCTTCGAGGCGATCGGCCTCGAGAAGACGCTGGTCGAAAAGTACTTTCGCGGCACGGCCAGCCAGATCGGCGGCATCGGCATCTTCGAGGTGGCCGAGGAAGCGATCCGCATGCACCGCGCCGCGTTCGGTGAAGACCCGGTGCTCGAAAACATGCTCGACGCCGGGGGCGAGTACGCCTGGCGGGTGCGCGGCGAAGAGCATATGTGGACGCCCGACGCGATCGCCAAGCTGCAGCACGGCGTGCGCGCCAACCGCTTCGAGACCTACCAGGAATACGCGAAGCTCATCAACGACCAGAGCAAGCGCCACATGACGTTGCGCGGGCTATTCGAGTTCGTGGTCGATCCGGCGAAGTCGATCGCCATCGAAGACGTGGAGCCGGCCGCCGAGATCGTCAAGCGCTTCGCCACGGGTGCGATGTCGCTCGGCTCGATCTCGACCGAAGCGCATGCGACGCTGGCGGTGGCGATGAACCGCATCGGCGGCAAGTCGAACACCGGCGAGGGCGGCGATGACCCGGCCCGCTACCGCGCCGAGATGCGCGGCGAGACGGTTGCCGAAGGCACGCACTTCGGCGACATCATCGGCAAGGGCGACATCGTCGTCGACTTCGCCTTGAAGGCCGGCGATTCCTTGCGCTCGAAGATCAAGCAGGTCGCGTCCGGACGCTTCGGCGTCACGACCGAATACCTGGTGTCGGCCGACCAGTTGCAGATCAAGATGGCGCAAGGCGCGAAGCCGGGCGAGGGCGGCCAGTTGCCGGGCGGCAAGGTCAGCTCGTACATCGGGCGGCTGCGCTATTCGGTGCCGGGCGTCGGCCTGATCTCGCCGCCGCCGCACCATGACATCTATTCGATCGAGGATCTGGCCCAGCTGATTCACGACCTGAAGAACGCGAACAGCAAGGCGAGCATCAGCGTCAAGCTCGTCTCCGAAGTCGGCGTCGGCACGGTGGCGACCGGCGTGGCGAAAGCGAAGGCCGATCACGTCGTCATCGCCGGCCACGACGGTGGCACCGGCGCGTCGCCCTGGAGCTCGATCAAGCACGCCGGCACGCCATGGGAACTGGGCCTCGCCGAGACGCAGCAGACGCTGGTGCTCAACCGCCTGCGCGGCCGCATCCGGGTGCAGGCCGACGGCCAGATGAAGACCGGCCGCGATGTCGTCGTCGGTGCATTGCTCGGCGCCGACGAGTTCGGCTTCGCGACCGCGCCGCTGGTGGCCGAAGGCTGCATCATGATGAGGAAGTGCCACCTCAACACCTGCCCGGTCGGTGTGGCCACGCAGGACCCGGTGCTGCGCGCCAAGTTCCAGGGCCGGCCCGAGCACGTCGTCAACTTTTTCTTCTTCGTCGCCGAGGAAGCGCGCCAGATCATGGCGCAACTCGGCATGCGGACCTTCGACGAGCTGATCGGTCGCGTCGACCTGCTCGACACAAGGAAGGGCATCGCGCACTGGAAAGCGAAAGGTCTCGACTTCAGTCGTGTCCTGCATGCGCCGACGGCGCCGGCCACGGTCGCGCGCCGTCACGTCGAAGCGCAGGACCATGGCCTCGAGAAGGC
>JAYSMB010000258.1:0-6940 GCA_043725065.1 Burkholderiales bacterium | reverse complement strand
GGCCTCGAGGCCGAAGCCCGATCCGGCGCCGGTGATGACGGCCGTTCGGCCGGCGAATTTCTTCATGGACTTTCTTTCATGGGTTGGTGGCGGCCAGGGCCACGCGCGGCAGCCGTGGCGCGAAGATGAGGCTGAACGTCTCGCCAACGTCGCGCACCTCGGCTCCCTTCAGTGCGCCCTTTGCGACGAGGATCCTGTGCAACCGCGGCAGGTTGTAGTGCGGCACGGCGGGGTACAGGTGGTGCTCGAGGTGGTAGTTGACGTGATGCGGGAAGAGCATCCACCGCGCAAACAGGTTGGCGACGCCACCCCACGTCCGATTGGTCCGCGCCGCGGTCAACGGCGAAGAGAAGTCCGTCGTCGCGCCGTGCTCGCAGATCGCGCGCAAGCGCAGGATCGGCTGCAGCACGGTCAGCATCGGCAGCAGCCACAGCAGCGCGTACTGCGCCAGGCCGCGCCAGCTGCCGACAAGAGCTCTTCGGACGAAAGTATCCGCCGCGCGGCCGCGTTGCCCGATCCCGCGACGCGGGCCCCGAGCGGCCGCAGGTCGTCGCGAAACTCTTCTCCGGCGCGGTCCACAGGCGCCATGGGTTCAGACCAGCTTGACCAATTGCTTGCCGAAATTCATGCCCTTCAGCAAGCCGAGGAAGGCCCCTGGCGCCGACTCGATGCCTTCGGCGATGGTCTCGCGGTACTTGAGCTTGCCGCTCGCCACCAGCATGCCGAGTTCCTTCAGCGCTTCGGGCCAGACTTCCATGTGCTCGCTGACGATAAAGCCTTCGAGCGTGAGCCGCGACTGCAGCAGCAGTTGCGGTTGCTGCAACGGAATCGGCTCGCCTTCGTAGCCGCTGATCATCCCGCACAAGGCGATCCGCCCGAACGCGTTCATGCGCGCCAGCGTCACGTCGAGCCCGACGCCGCCGACGTTCTCGAAGCAACCGTCGACGCCGTCCGGCGTCGCTTCCTGAGCGCCTGGTAGAGCGACTTCGGGCGCGGTGCGCCTTGTAGTCGACGCAGGCGTCGAAGCCGAGTTCGGCGGTCACGTAGGCGCACTTGTCCGGGCCGCCGGCAATGCCCACGGCGCGGCAGCCTCGCGTCTTCGCGAGCTGGCCGACGGCACTGCCGACTGCCCCGCTCGCCGCACTGACGACGATCGTCTGACCCGGCTGGCAGATCTTCATCAGCCCATACCAGGCGGTAACGCCGGGCATGCCGACCGCGCCAAGATAGGCCGAGAGCGGAACCCGCGTCGCGTCGACCTTGCGCATGACGCCCGGCGTCGCCGCGTCGATGAGCGCGTATTGCTGCCAGCCGCCGACGCCGACGACCGTATCGCCGGCCTTGTAGTTCGGGTGCTTCGAGGCGATCACCTCGCCGACCGTGCCGCCCTGCATCACCTCGCCCAGCGGCTGCGGCTTCGCGTAGCTCTTGGCGTCGTTCATGCGCCCGCGCATGTAGGGATCGAGGCTGAGGAAATGATTGCGCACGAGCACTTGCCCGTTCCGCGGCTCGCCGATCGGGACTTCGACGAGCTTGAAGTTGTCGACGTGCGCCTCGCCGTCGGGGCGCGACACGAGATGGATCTGCTTGTTGTTGATGCCGGCCATGGTCTTCACCCCGTCGTCAATCGGATGCGCCGATGCGCTGGATGCGCTTGCCGCCCGCCGGCAAGCCCTTTAGGTACTTGAACGTTCCCGTCGCATGCGCCACGATCCGCCCCTCGTCATCGCGGATCGAGGCCTCGCAGAAAGCCATCGATGCGGTGCGGTGCAGCCTCTTGCCGATGGCGACGAGGCGGCCAAGCCCGGGCCGCATGAAGCTGGTCTTCATCTCGATGGTCACGACGCCCGACTGTTCGGCCGCGCCGCCTTCGTCGGGGCTGCGCGCGGCATGCGCCATCGTCACGTCGAGCAAGGTCATCGTCACGCCGCCGTGCGCCACGCTCCACGAGTTGCAGAGCTCGTCGCGCAACTGCACGGCAAGCTCGGCCTCGCCCTTTTCGAAGCGCAACAGCTCGAAGCCGAGCAGGTGGACGAAGGGAATCGTGACCGGAAATTTCATGCCGCGATGATCGCCGAGACGCCGCCGTCGATCGGCAGGATCTGGCCGGTGATGTGCTTGCCGGCCTGCGAGGCGAACAGCAAGGTCGCGCCCTTCAGGTCGTCGTCGTCGCCGATTCGCAGGAGCGGTGCGTGGCCGGCCAGGCTCGCGGCGCCGATGCGATCGATCGTTCCTTTCGTCATCTTGCTCGGAAACATGCCCGGCGCCAGCGCATTGACGTTGATGTTGTACTTGCCCCATTCGCCGGCCAGCGTGCGCGTGAAATTCACGACCGCCGCTTTGCTGGTGTTGTAGGCAACCATCGACATGTCGGCGCTGTTGCCGGCCAGGCCGGCGATCGACGCGACGTTGATGATCTTGCCCTGCCGGCGCGCAATCATGCTGTGCTTGCCGATCGCCTGGCACATCAGGAAGATCGAACGGATGTTGAGGTTCATCACCTTGTCCCAGGCGTCGAGCGGGTGATCCTCGGCCGCCGCGCCCCAGGTTGCGCCGGCATTGTTGACGAGAATGTCGACGTGACCGAGGCGAGCGATCGCATCTTCGGCGACGCGAACGATCTCGCTCGGCTGGCTGGCATCGGCGGAGATCCAGATCGCGTCGATGCCCTGGCCCTTCAACTGCGCCGCAGATTCCTCGAGGTCGCTCGCCTTGCGCGACGTGAGCATCACGCGCGCGCCGGCTTCGCCCAGCGCCTCGGCGATCTGCAGGCCCAGGCCGCGCGAGCCGCCGGTGACGAGCGCGGTCTTGCCGGAAAGGTCGAACAACGTGTGCACGTTCGTGCTCATGGTCTGTCTCCTCGAATGAATGCGTTGTTGCGCGGCGCGGGCGCTCAGGCCTCGCCGCGACCGACCAGGCGCGAGCGCACCCAGATCAGCACGACACCGACAATGGCCGCGACCATCCCCGCCGCAGCCACGCCCCAACCATAACCCTGCCCGCCGCGCGACAAGGCGATGCCGAGGCCGCAGCTCAGCATGCCGCCATAGATCAGCACCCAGATCAGCAGTTCGACGCGGGCCACCGGCAGCTTCAAAACGACTCCTCGGCCAGGGTCCGGCAGGTGTCGTCGCGGCTTTCGACAACGCTCAGCCAGGCGCCGATCTTCGGCAACTCGTAGTGGAAGAAGAAGCGGCAGCCCGCGAGGCGGCCGCGCTGCACCGCATCGCTCGCCGCGGCCGCAGCCGCGGCACACGAGACGACATCGAGCCAGATCCAGGCCACCACGACGTGGCCGAAGGCTTGCAGGTAGGGCGTCGCGTTGGCCAGTGCCTCGTCCGGCGAGCCTGTGGACCAGGCGGCACGGGTGGCCGTTTCGATGTGCTGCACGGCGACCGAGAGCGCCAGTGCATGTCCGGCCAGAGCCGGGACCGCCTTTGCACGCGTGATCGTCTCGTCGATCGCGCGACGCAGCAGCGCCAGGCCGGAGCCGCCGTCCATCACGACCTTTCGCCCGAGCAGGTCGAGCGCCTGGATGCCGTGCGTGCCCTCGTGAATCATGTTCAGGCGGTTGTCGCGCCAATACTGCTCGACCGGAAAGTCGCGCGTGTAGCCGTAGCCGCCGAGCACCTGGATGGCCAGGCTGTTCGCTTCCAGGCACCACTCGCTCGGCCAACTCTTGGCGATCGGCGTCAGCACTTCGAGCAACAGGTGGGCACGCGCCTTTGTTTCCTGGTCGCCGGTATGCAGCTCATCGACCAGCCGCGCGCAATAGAGTTCGAGCGCGAGCGCGCCTTCGCAATAGCTCTTCTGCGCCAGCAACATGCGCTTGACATCGGCGTGCTCGATGATCCGAACCTGCGGCTTCGATGCGTCCTTGCCGCCGACGACCATCGGCCGACCCTGCGGCCGCGTCTTCGCATAGTCGAGCGAGACCTCGTAGCCGGCGTAGCCGAGCATGGTCGCGCCCAGGCCAACAGCGATGCGCGCCTCGTTCATCATGTGAAACATGCAGCGCAATCCTTCGCCGGGACTGCCCACCAGATAGCCGATGGCGCCGGCCGCCCCGCGAACCGCGATCTTGCCTTCGCCGAAGTTGAGCAGCGTGTTCGGAATGCCGCGGTAGCCGAGCTTGTGGTTCAGGCCAGCCAGCGCCACGTCGTTGCGTTCGCCCGTGAGACTGCCGTGCTCGTCGACCAGCTTCTTCGGCACGACGAAAAGCGAAATGCCGCGCGTGCCGGCGACGAGCGCTCCGTCTTCGCCGGGAATCTTTGCGAGCACCAGATGAACGATGTTCTCGGCCAGCTCGTTTTCGCCGTTCGAGATCCACATCTTGTTGCCGCGCAGCCGATATCGAGGGCCGAGCGGGTCGCTCGCGAAGTCGGCGCCATCGGCCACGGCACGGGTCGCGATGTCGGAAAGGCTCGACCCGGCTTGCGGCTCCGAGAGGCACATCGTCCCCGTGAAGCGGCCGGCGAACTCGTTCTTCGCGAACACCTCGCGCTGCAAGGGCGTGCCATGCGCCATCAGCAGGTTCGCGTTGCCGCTGGTCAGCATGCCGCCGCCGCCGATGCCGATGCCGGCCTTCGAGAAAAAGCTGTTCGCCGCCATCTCGACGACGCAGGGCAGTTGCATGCCGCCGATCTCGTAGTCCTGCGCGGCAGCGAGCATGCCCGATTCGAAATAGGCCTCGGCCGCTTCGTGACTGGCCTTCGGCAGATGCACTTTCTCGCCATCGAACCAGGGCTCTTCGGTATCCGCCAGACGATTGAAGGGCGCGAATTTCTCGCGCGCGATCCGCTCGCAGGTGTCGAGCACGGAATCGAAGGTCTCGCGCGAGTGATCGGCGAAGCGCGGACGGCTTCGCAGCGACTCGACGTCGAGCCAGTCGTGGAGAAGGAAGTCGAGCGTTAGGCGATACCTCATGATCGATCCGGGTCGAGCGTTTCGGTGACCTGGTGCACGGCAACACGACGCGACGGATCTTCGTTGCGAATCCTGTCGTACGCCGAGCCCTGCCCGCCGTCCGCGAGCCGCGCGCCAAGAATCAGCGCACGAAAGGAATCCATCCAGGCCAGCACCTGTTCGGCGGTCCAGTCGGCGCCAGGTAGTGGGGCGGAGGGGCCGGCATTCATGCGCCGGTTGGCCTCAAGGTGCGGAGGCGCTCGAGTTGCTCGACATCGAGCGCGTCGATGCTGCGCCCCGTCTCCGATTTCAGTGCGATGAGATGGTCGATGCTCGCCACAGGAATCTCGATCGAGCCCATCGACCGGACGCTTGCTGTCGAGCGAAGGTCCGCATAGGACACGCGAGGACGCACCAGCACGTCGACCACGAGCCCGGCCGGTACGGCCTCCCGCAGCGAAAACGCCAGCATGTTCTGCTCGCGATGCCAGACGTCGATCCGCGCTGCGTCGGCCAAGGCTTCGATCGGCACCGGGAGCGATGGCGCGAGGCCCATCGCGCGGGCTGCCGCGATGAATCGAGCGAGATTCGCTTCGTCCATCGCGAGCACCACGTCGACATCCAGCGTACCCCGCACCACACCCTGCAGCGAGACCGCCAGTCCGCCGACGAGGACATAGTCGACCTGCGCGGCAGACATGGCCTCGAAAAAGTCATTGAACTTCATGGATTCGCAGACATGCCCGTCGGCGCCGTGTTCCATGCCGGCCGAAGCCCAAAGGACACAAGCGCCGCCGTCGCGATCGGCCCGCCCCACTCCTGCACGAAATGGCCGCCTTCGGCGACCTCGAACGGTGGCGGGCAGCCGCGGATCGTCTTCTGAAGCGAGCGCATCGGCCCTTCACCGAGGACCGGATCCTTCATGCCGATTGCCATGAAGCTGTCTCCCGACCAACGTTCGCGCCAGAAACCCGCGGCGCTGCGACTGATCGCCGCGCCGGGCGCGTCGCTGCCGTCGGGAACGAGGTTGGGGAAGGCCCGCAAGGCGGCTTTGTAGCGAGGGTCTGGAAACGGCGCATCGTAAGCGGCGACTTCGGCCGCGCTCATGTCCGGCTTGCCGCGCTGGATCAGCTTGCCGACCGGTAGATCGGCCTGGCTGTTCGAGTACGTGCGCCATTGCCGAAAGCCTTCGGTCACCTGTCCCGTGCAGAGCCCGGTATTCATGACCAGCAGGCGGGTGAAGCGCTCGGCCATCTGCTGCGGCAGCGTAAGGCCCAGCAGGCCGCCCCAGTCCTGGCAGACCAGCATGATGTTGCGCAGATCGAGCCGCTCGATGAAGCCAAGCAGGAGCTCACGGTGGCGCTCGAAGCTGTGCCACGCGGTATCGACCGGTTTGTCGGACCGGCCGAAGCCGATCAGGTCCGGCGCGACCACACGCAGGCCGGCTGCCGTGAACACCGTGATCATGTGGCGGTACAGATAGCTCCACGACGGATTGCCGTGCAGGCAAAGTGCAGTCACCGGCGCTTGTGCATTGCCTTCATCGAGATAGTGGACGCGCAACGCGTCCGGCCCGGTCAGGCCGTCGACGTAGTTCGCGGCGAACGGAAAGCCGGGCAGCGCGGCGAATCGCTCGTCGGGCGTGCGCAGGATTTCCATGTCGGCGGGTAGCGGCAAGTCCCGCTGACGCTAGAGAACCTCGAACACCCCCGCCGCACCCATGCCGCCGCCGATGCACATCGCCACGACGACCTTCTTGGCGCCGCGACGCTTGCCCTCGATGAGGGCGTGGCCGGTGAGCCGCTGGCCACTCACGCCATAGGGATGGCCGACCGCGATCGCACCACCGTTGACGTTGAGCCTGTCCATCGGAATGCCGAGCGTGTCGGCGCAATACAGCACCTGCACCGCGAAGGCTTCGTTCAACTCCCAGAGGTCGATGTCGGCGACCGTGAGGCCGAGGCGCTTCAGCACCTTGGGCACGGCGAAGACCGGGCCGATGCCCATCTCGTCCGGCTCGCAGCCAGCGACCGCG
>JAYSMB010000257.1:0-10734 GCA_043725065.1 Burkholderiales bacterium | reverse complement strand
GCTCCGGCGCCGGCGGCCGTGCCGGCACAGGCCACCACTGTGACCGGAGGTGCAGCGAGCGAGAAGACGGTGCCCACCGCTGCCTTGCCCGCGCACGAGCCGACGGCGCCGCAGGGCGCCTTGCCGCATGCCTCGCCGACGATCAGGAAGCTCGCGCGCGAGCTCGGCGTTCCGTTGGCCGAGGTGAAGGGCAGCGGACCGAAGGGCCGGATCACGCAGGAAGACGTGCAAGGATTCGTCAAGGCCGTCATGACCGGCGCACAGCAGACGAAGGCCCAGGCGGCGAAAGCGCCGAGCTCTGCGCCGGCCGCCGGCGGGTCGTTCCCCGGCATGCCCGCCTGGCCGCAAGTCGACTTCGCGAAGTTCGGGCCGATCGAGAAGAAGGAGCTCTCGCGGATCAAGAAGATCAGCGGGCCGGTGTTGCATCGCAACTGGGTGCTCATTCCGCACGTCACCAATCACGACGATGCCGATATCTCCGACCTCGAAGCCTTTCGCGTTCTCACTAACCAGGAGAACGAGAAGTCGGGCGTCAAGGTGACGATGCTCGGCTTCCTGATCAAGGCCTGCGTCGCCGCGCTTCAGAAGTTTCCCGACTTCAACGCCAGCCTCGAAGGCGATCACCTGGTGATGAAGAAGTATTTTCACATCGGCTTCGCCGCGGACACGCCGAACGGCCTGGTCGTGCCGGTCATCAAGGACGCCGACAAGAAGGGCGTGCTGCGGATCTCGGCCGAGATGGGCGAGCTGGCGAAGAAGGCGCGCGACGGCAAGCTCTCGCCGGCGGACATGAGCGGCGGCTGCTTCTCGATCTCGTCACTGGGCGGGATCGGCGGCCGTTACTTCACGCCGATCATCAACGCGCCCGAGGTCGCGATCCTCGGCGTTTGTCGCAGCGTGACCGAACCCGTGTGGGACGGCAAGGCGTTCCAGCCGCGGCTCATGCTGCCGCTCTCGTTGAGTTGGGACCACCGCGTCGTCGACGGCGCGATGGCGGCACGCTTCAACGCGTTCCTGATCCAGGTCCTGGGCGACTTCCGGCGGGTGTTGCTGTGACGGTCGATGTCAAGGTGCCGGACATCGGCGACTTCAAGGACGTTGGTGTCATCGAGCTGCTGGTCAAGTCCGGCGACACCGTCAAGGTCGAGCAGAGCCTGATCACCATCGAGAGCGACAAGGCGTCGATGGAGATTCCTTCGTCGCATGCCGGGGTGGTGAAGGAGTTGAAGGTCAAGGTCGGCGATGTCGTGAATCAGGGGTCGGTCATCCTGTCCATGGAGGAGTCCGACACGGCAGCCAATGCCTCTACCGCCGTCGCGGGAGAGGGAGTACGAGCTGCCGCGGTGCCGCCGGCATCTTCTCCCTCTCCCGCGCGAGGGGGAGAGGGCCGGGGTGAGGGCGCGGATGTCACCTGCGACCTGCTCGTGCTCGGCGCCGGACCCGGCGGCTACTCGGCTGCTTTCCGCGCCGCCGACCTCGGCCTCAAGGTCGTGCTCGTCGAGCGCTACGCGACGCTCGGTGGCGTCTGCCTCAACGTCGGCTGCATTCCTTCGAAGGCGATGCTGCACGTTGCCGCCGTGATGGACGAGGTCGCCCACTTCGGCGACCTCGGCGTCACGTTCGGCGCGCCATCGGTCGACGCGGCCAAGCTCGTCGCGCACAAGAACAAGGTCGTCGGCGGGCTCACCGGTGGCCTCGCGCAGATGGCGAAGATGCGCAAGGTCACGGTCATCACCGGCACCGGAAGATTCACCGGCGCATACCAGGTTGCCGTCGATCTGGCCGCTGGCGGCAGCACGACGATCGGCTTCGCGCGCGCCGTGATCGCCGCAGGCTCGGAAGCAGTGAAGCTGCCGTTCATGCCGAAGGACGACCCGCGCATCGTCACCTCGACCGGCGCGCTCGAACTGCCGAGCCGGCCCAAGCGCATGCTGATCGTCGGCGGCGGCATCATCGGCCTCGAGATGGGCACGGTCTATTCGACGCTCGGCGCGCGCCTGGACGTCGTCGAGATGCTCGACGGCCTGATGCAGGGCGCCGACCGCGACCTGGTTCGGGTCTGGCAAAAGCTCAACGCGCCGCGCTTCGACAACATTCTGCTGAAGACCAGGACGGTCAGCGCCGAGGCGAAGAGCGACGGCATTCTCGTGCGTTTCGAAGGCGACGGCGCCTTGAAGGAGCAGCTATACGACCTTGTGCTGCAAGCGGTGGGCCGCGTACCGAACGGCAGGAAGATCGGCGCAGAGGCCGCCGGTGTGACCGTCACGGACCGCGGCTTCATCCCGGTCGACATCCAGATGCGAACCAACGTGCCGCATATCTTCGCGGTCGGCGACATCGTCGGCCAGCCGATGCTCGAGCACAAGGCGGTGCACGAGGCGCACGTCGCCGCGGAAGTTGCCGCGGGCGAACAGCTCGGCGACGCCAAGCTCGCGAAATCGGCGTTCGACGCGCGCGTGATTCCGAACGTGGCCTACACCGACCCCGAAATCGCCTGGGTCGGCCTGACCGAAGACGAAGCGAAGGGGCGCGGCATCAAGGTGAAGAAAGGCCTGTTCCCGTGGACGGCTTCGGGCCGCGCCATCGCCAACGGCCGCGACGAAGGCTTCACCAAGCTGCTGTTCGACGAAGCGAGCCACGTCATCGTCGGCGGCGGCATCGTCGGCACGCACGCCGGCGACATGATCGGCGAGATTGCGCTGGCGATCGAGATGGGCGCCGACGCCGTCGACATCGGCAAGACCATCCACCCGCATCCGACGCTCGGCGAGTCGATCGGCCTGGCGGCGGAGGCATTCGAAGGGACATGCACCGATTTGCCGCCGGCGCGGCGCTGAGCGAGATCTCTAGAACCCGGTGCGCACCATGATGACCTGCCCGGTCGGCAGGAGGTTGCTCGTGCCCGCCGGTGATCGACTCAGGCTGTAGAAGACGACGAAATGGCCGTCACCGCTGATGCGCGACCAGCCCACGGTACCGGCCGGCACGTTCTGCCGGTCGAGCGAGACGAACGCGGTATGTGGCACGCAGCCGGCCGGCGCGTTCGCGCCGCCGCAGGTGTCGCGCACATAGACCGACGTGCCCGCTCCTGGATAGAGCGCCGACAGGTTGTACGGGACCGCGAACGATACGAACCGGCCGTCGTCCGAGAGCGAAGGCTGCAGGTTGGCCTGCGCGAACAGCGTGATGTCGAGGTTGCCGTTGTCGAGCATCGACTCGTAGGCGAACTTCGGCGTGCATGCCGGTACCGCGGCTCCCGCGGCGGCGCAACTGTCGAACATCATGACCTGGCGCCCCGGCAGCGCTAAATTCGCCGGAGGCAGGTTGGGCGGCGGTGTGGTTACGAGGCTGCCGGTCGAGTTCTCGCCCTGCGCCAGGAAGGCGATGAACCGCCCGTCGGCGGAGATTGTCGGGATCTGGCTGTCGAGCAGCACGCCGCTCGCGCTCGTTCCCGTGCCCGGCACGATGCTCACGATCGACAGGGCGCACAAGGAGACGCCACCGGTGCAGTCGGCGCGAAACAACGCGCCTCGAATGCCGGGCGCCAGTAACGGATTGGCGATGAGGTTGCTGGCCGAGCTGTGAAAGACGACGATGCCGTTGTCGCTGACCGCGAGAAACTGTTGGGAAGAGTCGGCATTCGCGGCCGCACCGGCGATGCTGGAAACGAGCAGCGTTTGCGCGGCGCAGCCTGCGACCACGCCGGAGGAAGTCTCGCACCGGTCGCGCAGATATACCTGCAAGAAGCCGCCGGTGGCGATACCGCCGACGAGGTCGGTGGCACTCGAGCTCCAGGCAAGGTAGCGGCCGCCGCGACTGATCGCCGGTGGCATCACCGACGACGTGCCGCTGTTCGAGGGTTGCCCGGAGGTGTTCGCCGACACCAGCGTCGTCGAGGCCGTGCAAGCTGCCACCGGTCCGCTCGCTGCAACGCAGGTGTCGCGCAGCACGATCTGGCGCGCATGGGTCGCCGTCGCGGCAAAACAGGCATCGGAAAAGAATGCGACGAAGCGCCCGTCGGCGCTGATCGCCGGGAGCAGAGACCCCAGCCTGCCGGCTGGCGCAACGCACTGTGTTCCGGCTGGATTCAGCGACACGAGGCGGGTCGATGGCGAGCAGGACGATGTCGCCCCGACACAGGTGTCGCGCAAGTAGATGCTGCCGAACAGGCCGTCGCCGAGATCGCCGGCTACCAGGTCGGTGGCGGCAGACTGAAAGGCCACGAAGCGGCCCTGCGCGTCGGGCGCGGCGACGGTGCTGTCGCGGTTGCCGCCGAACGTGGTGCTGCCCAGGGTGACGGAGAGCACGGCGGGGAAGGCGTCTGCCGTGACGTCGAAATTCAGGACCGACGAGCTCGTCGCGCCATCGATGACCAGAACCGGAAGCGTGGCGACCGAGCCGAGTGCGGGCGCCGCGGCCGTCAGCTGCGTGCTGTTGACGAAGGTCGTCGCCAGCACCGCGCCGTTGAACGACACGTGGCTGGACGACGTGAAACCGGTTCCGTTGACAGTCAGCGTGAAGGCAGGACTGCCGGCGCCGAGCGTCGAAGGAGAAAGGGAAACGATTGTGAGCGGCGTGGCGGCTGCCGTGACCGGAAGGTTCAGGGTGTTCGAGGCAACGCCGCTCGAATCGCTCACCTGCACGGTCAGCGATCCGGCCGCGGCGATGAGCGAGGCGGGCACCGTCGAAGTCAATTGACTGGCGGTGACGAAGGTCGTCGGCAGCGCCACCGCGTTGACCTTCAGCGTCGAAGCGGCGACGAAATTGCTGCCGTTGACGGTCAGGGCGAACGCGCCGCTGCCGGCGACGACGGTCGACGGGCTCAACGAAGTGACCGTCGCGGCTGACGGCGGCGGCGGTGCTGCGGGCGTGCCGGAACCACCCCCCCCACAGGCACCGAAGGCCAGCAGCAGAGCCATGACCCAAGGGCGGCCCGACGCCGCGAGCGAACGCGAGTGAAGGGCCGCGCCCGCTGGAGAATTGCCTTGCATGTGAGCCTCCGACATCCGTAAGTGGATTCACCCTGTTTGTAGGCGGGGCGGCGTTATGGAGGCGTTAGGCGGCCGGTGGGCGCGGGCGACGCGGACCTAAGTGATGTCGCCGAAGTGGATCTCGAAGCGACCCGCGCGCCGGTCGGCGAAGTACAGCTCCAGGGTCTTGCGGGTCGTTCTGAAGGCGATCTCGTCCCAGGGCACTTCGGATTCGACGAACAGCTCGGCCTCGATCGTCTCCGGCCCGGGCGCGAAATCGACGTCGAGCAAACGCGCTCGATAGAAGAGATGTACCTGCCCGACGCGAACCACGTTGAGCAGCGTGAACAACTCTTGCAGCTCGATGCGTGCGCCGGCTTCTTCGACGGTCTCGCGCACCGCGCCTTCGGCCGTGGTTTCGCCGAGTTCCATGAAGCCCGCCGGCAAGGTCCAGAAACCGCGCCGCGGCTCGATGTTGCGCCGGCACAGCAGCACGCGGTCTTGCCACACGGGCAGCGTGCCGACCACGTTGACCGGATTCTCGTAGTGGATCGTGCCGCAGACCGTGCAGACCGCGCGGTCGCGGTTGTCGTCGGCCGGCGTCTGATAGCGGGATTCGGCGCCACAGGCCCGGCAATGCTTGATGCTGCGTGGCAGGAACATGCAGCGAGTTTATGACCTGTGCGCCGGTCGCAACCGGCGTGGCATCATCGCGTCACCCCTTGAATCGAACGCCTTCAATGAGCCACGTCTTCACGCCACCCACAGTCGCGAGCGTCCCCGTTGCCGGGTCCGCGGGCGAGAGTTTCCCGGTGCATCGCATCTACTGCGTGGGCCGCAACTACGTCGAGCACGCGATCGAGATGGGCTTCACCGGCCGCGAGCCGCCGTTCTTCTTTCTAAAGCCCGCCGACGCGGTGCTGCCGATCGCCGAAGGCGAGGTCGGACGCATGCCTTACCCGAGCCTCACGAAGAGCCTGCATCACGAGGTCGAGCTGGTCGTCGCCATCGGCACCGGTGGTCGCGATATCAAGGCGGCCGACGCGCTGCAGCACATCTGGGGCTATGCGGTCGGCCTCGACATGACGCGGCGCGACTTGCAGGGCGAAGCCAAGAAGCTCGGCCGCCCCTGGGACATCGGCAAGGGCTTCGACCATTCGGCGCCGATCGGCCTGATTCATCGCGCGGCCGAATGCGATGTCGGCGCGGCGACGCCAATCTCGCTCGAGGTCAACGGCGCGATCCGGCAGCAGAGCACGATCGGCAAGCTGATCTGGAACATTGCCGAAGTGATCGAACATCTCTCCGCGGCGTGGCAGCTGGCGCCCGGCGACTTGATCTTCAGTGGCACGCCCGAGGGCGTCGCCGCGGTCGCAGTGGGCGATACGCTGAAGGCGAGCGTCGCCGGCGTCGGGACTCTGCAAGTGCAGATCGTGGCGCGCTGATCGTCGGCCGGCCCGCAAGCGCAGTGCGTCTCTACAGCTACTTTCGTTCGTCGGCGTCGTACCGGGTCCGGATCGCGCTCGCCCTCAAGGGGCTGAGCTACGAATACGACGCGGTCCACCTTGTCAATAACGAGCAGCTGAGCGAGTCGTTTCGTGCGCTGGCGCCCGCGCAGCTCGTGCCCGCGCTGGTCGTCGAGGGCGAAGGCGGCGACCACGCCGTGCTGACGCAATCGCTCGCCATCATCGAGTTCCTCGAAGAGACCCATCCCGAGCCGCCGCTGCTGCCGAAAGACGCTCTCGGCCGTGCCCGTGTGCGCGCGATCGCGCTCGACATGGCCTGCGAGATCCATCCGCTCGACAACCTGCGGGTACTGCGCTACCTCGTCAAGGAGATGGGCGTTTCCGAGGACGACAAGAACCGCTGGTACCGGCACTGGGTCGAGTCGGGGCTCGAGGTCGTCGAGCGACATCTCGACGGCCACGCCTCGACCGGGCGCTTCTGCCATGGCGACACGCCGGGCTTGGCCGATTGCGTGCTGGTGCCGCAGATCCACAACGCGAAGCGCATGGACTGCGCGCTTGACCATGTGCCGACCGTGATGCGCATCTTCGAGACCTGCATGGCCGAGCCGGCGTTCGCGATCACGCAACCTTCGGCCTGCCCGGACGCCGCGTGAATCGACCGGCGGGCTGGCTCGCTCCCGCGTGGGCGAGCAGCGCGGTCGGCGCGTTGATGTCGACGCGTGAAGGCGGGGTAAGCAGTGGGCCTTATGCCTCGATGAACCTCGGCAGCGCGGCGGGTGACGAGCCTGATCATGTCGCGGTCAATCGAGCCCGGTTCGCGCAGGCGTGTGGCGCGGCGCCGGTGTTTCTGCGCCAGGTCCATGGAACGCGCGTGGTTCGGGTCGAGCTCGACGATGCGGTCCCCGGCGCGGCGGTGCACCAAGCCGACGCGAGCTTCACCACCGAGCCGGGAGTCGCCTGCACCGCACAGGTGGCCGATTGCCTGCCGGTCCTTTTTGCAGCGCCCGAAGGCCGCGCGGTCGCCGCCGCGCATGCCGGTTGGCGCGGACTGTCGGCGGGCGTGCTCGAAGCGACGGTCGCGGCGCTGTGCGAAGCGGCGCGTTGTCGGCCTGCGGAAATCGACGCCTGGCTTGGCGCCTGCATCGGCCCGCGCGCCTTCGAGGTCGGCGCCGATGTGCTCGAGGCCTTCAACGCCGATCCGCTGCGTCTCGACACCCGCCGTTTCGATCCCGGGCGCCCCGGCAAGTGGTTGGCCGATCTCGCGGGCCTGGCGCGAGATCGTCTCGTGACCGCCGGCGTCGAGCGGGTCAGCGGCGGCGGCTGGTGCGTCGTCGAGGACGCGTCACGGTTCTTTTCGTTCCGGCGCGACCGCATCACCGGCCGGATGGCCGCTGCGGTCTGGATTCAACGCCCCGGCGCCGCTCGCTGAGGCGAGCGCGGCCCGGCGCCGGGCGCCGCGCCGGGCCGGCGTGCCCAGCAGATAAAGCGCCACGCCCAGCGGCAGCACGCCGTAGAACAACAAGGTGATGGTGGCCCCGAGCCAGCTTCCGCCATCCGACATCGCTTCGGCCAGCGCCATCAGTACGACGACGTAGATCCAGGCGATGGCGACAAGATACATGTTTGCGATAGGAAGGTATGGCCTGCACCACGATAATCGCTCGATGGAATCGACGCATGACATTGGTGAAGCCCTGAAGGTGCTTGGCAGCCTGGCCCTGCCGAGCGGAGTGGTGGCGAAGATGCAGGCGGACTACCTCGTCGAAGCGACCTCGCTCTGGAACCGCATCGTCCAGCCTGGCGATGCGGCCGCGACAAGGCCAGCCGACCGGCGCTTTGCCGCCGCCGAGTGGGCGGCGAACCCGTCGAGCTCGTACCTCGCCGAGATGTATTTGCTCAACGCCCGCACCTTGCTGGGTATGGCCGAGCAGCTGCAAGGCGACGAGAAGACCAAGGCACGGGTTCGTTTCGCCGTGCTGCAGTGGATCGACGCGGTGGCGCCAAGCAACTACCTCGCGCTCAATCCGGAAGCGCAGAGGAAGGCGATAGACAGCCAGGGCGAGAGCATCGGCCTGGGCCTGCGCCAGCTGTGGAACGACGTGCAGCAGGGCCATCTCTCTCAGACCGACGAGAGCGCGTTCGAGGTCGGCCGCAACGTGGCGACCACCGAAGGCTCGGTCGTGTTCGAGAACGAGCTGTTCCAGTTGCTCGAGTACAAGCCGCTCACGGGCAAGGTGTTCGAGCGACCGCTTCTGATCGTGCCGCCCTGCATCAACAAGTTCTACATCCTCGACCTGCAGCCCGACAACTCGCTGATCCGATATGCCGTCGCCGAAGGGCACCGCGTGTTCGTGGTGAGCTGGAAGAACGCCGGCGAAGAGATCGCCAAGCGAAGCTGGGACGACTACATCGAGCACGCGGCAATCCGGGCGATCGGCCTGGCCCTCGAGATCAGCGGCAGCGAGCAGATCAACACGCTGGGCTTCTGCATCGGCGGCACCATCCTGGCCACCGCGCTTGCCGTGCTCGAGGCGCACGGCGAGCGGCCGGCCGCGAGCATGACCTTGCTCACGACCTTTCTCGATTTCAGCGAAACCGGCATCCTCGACATCTTCATCGACGAAGGCATGGTGAGCATGCGCGAGATGACGATAGGCGCCGAAAGCCCCGTCGGCGGCGGCTTGTTGAAGGGCCAGGAACTGGCCACTACCTTCAGCTTTCTGCGCCCGAACGAGCTGGTCTGGAATTACGTCGTCGGCAACTACCTCAAGGGTGAGGCGCCGGCGCCGTTCGACCTGCTGTACTGGAACAGTGACGGGACCAATCTGCCCGGGCCCATGTACTGCTGGTACCTGCGCAACACCTACCTCGAGAACAAGCTGGCCAAGCCGGGCGCGCTCATGATCTGCGGCGAGAAGATCGACCTCGGCAAGATCGCAGCCCCCGCCTACATCTACGGCTCGCGCGACGACCACATCGTGCCTTGGGCGGGTGCGTACCGAAGCACGCAGATCCTCAAAGGCAAGCGCCGCTTCGTGCTCGGTGCTTCGGGCCATATCGCCGGCGTCATCAATCCGCCGCTGAAGAAAAAACGCAGCCACTGGATCGGCCCCAATGCATCGCTGCCGACGACTGCCGAAGCCTGGCTCGCCAATGCCGATGAGCATGCGGGCAGCTGGTGGACCGACTGGTCGCACTGGCTCCGCCCCTTCGGCGGTAAGCAGATCGCCGCGCCCAAGGCGCCCGGCAACCGCAAGTGGAAGTCGATCGAGGCCGCGCCCGGGCGGTATGTGAAAGAGAAGGCCTGATTTTTCTGGAGATCCGACATGAGCAACGACATCGTCATCGTCGCCGCCGCGCGCACCGCGGTCGGCAAGTTCGGCGGCCGCCTCGCAAAGACGCCGCCGGCGTGGTCGTCATGACAGCCGAGCGCGCCGAGCAACTCGGCCTGACGCCGCTGGCCCGGATCGCGAGCTACGCGACCGTGGCGCTCGACCCGGCCTTCATGGGCATGGGCCCGGTGCCGGCGTCGCAGAAGGCGCTGCAGCGGGCCGGCTGGAAGCCGCAGGACCTCGACCTGCTCGAGATCAACGAAGCTTTTGCCGCGCAGGCCTGCGCCGGCAACAACGAGATGGGTTGGGACACGAGCAAGGTCAACGTCAACGGCGGCGCGATCGCGATCGGCTACCCGATCGGCGCCTCGGGCTGCCGCATCCTCGTCACCCTCCTGCGCGAGATGGGCAAGCGCAACGCGAAGAAGGGCATCGCGTCGCTGTGCATCGGCGGTGGCATGGGCATTGCGATGTGCGTCGAGAGATGAGGGCCGAGCGCCGGGCCGCTCCCAAGCCGGCCCTCGCCCCCCTGGGGGTCGGTCAACGTACTCGTTGAACAGAGGGGGCTCCATTGAACGAACACAAGATTGCTTACGTCACGGGTGGCATGGGAGGCATCGGCACCACCTTGTGCCAGCGCCTGCACCACGATGGCTTCAAGGTCATCGCCGGCTGCGGGCCGAGCCGCGACCACGCCAAGTGGCTGGGCGAGCAGTCGGCGCTGGGCTTCAGTTTCCATTGCTCGGTCGGCAACGTCGGCGACTGGGATTCGACCGTCGCCGCCTTCCGCAAGGTGCGCGCCGAGCACGGGCCGATCGACGTGCTGGTCAACAACGCCGGCATCACCCGCGACGGCATGTTCAGGAAGATGACGCGGGCCGACTGGGACGCGGTCATCGAGACCAACTTGACGAGCCTGTTCAACGTCACCAAGCAGGTCATCGACGACATGGTCGAGCACGG
>JAYSMB010000256.1:0-7722 GCA_043725065.1 Burkholderiales bacterium | reverse complement strand
CGGCCGTGCGAGCCGGCGTGCCGGCGTGGCCGGGTCGAGGAAGCGCAGGCGACCAAGCCGGAGCCGGTGGCAATCTGCCGCCTGAAGCGCGTCGCCGCCGACTACAAGGACGACATCACCGGCCACCTGCCGCGGCTGGTCGCAGCGCCGAATGGCAAGCGCATCGTCTGCGTCGGCGCCGGACCGGCCGCCCTGACGGTGGCTCGCGACCTGGCGCCGCTCGGTTACCACGTGGTCGTGTTCGATGGCGATACGAAAGCGGGCGGCATGATCCGCTCGCAGATCCCGCGCTTTCGCCTGCCTGAGGAAGTGATCGACGAAGAAACCGGCTACGTGCTCAAGCTCGGTGTCGAATTCCGCGGCGGCAACCGCATCGAGTCCATGAAGCAGTTGCTCGGCGAACGCTGGGACGCGGTCTTCGTCGGCTCCGGAGCTCCGCGCGGTCGTGACCTGTCGATCGCCGGGCGCCACGAAGCGGCGGCCAACATTCACATCGGCATCGACTGGCTGTCGTCGGTCTCGTTCGGCCACGTCACGAAGATCGGCAAGCGCGTGATCGTCCTCGGCGGCGGCAACACCGCGATGGATTGCTGCCGCAGCTCCAAGCGGCTCGGCGGCGCCGACGTGAAGGTGATCGTGCGCTCGCCCTTCGAGGAGATGAAAGCGTCACCTTGGGAGAAGGAAGACGCCATCCACGAAGGCATCCCGATCCTCGATTGCCTGATGCCGAAAGCATTTCTGCATACCGACGGCAAGCTGATCGGGATGAGCTTCGACAAGGTGCGCGCGGTGCGCGACGACAAGGGCCGGCGCCAGCTCGTCTCGACCGGCGAGCCGGAGCGGGTGTTCGAGTGCGACGAGGTGCTGGTCGCGGTTGGCCAGGAAAACGCCTTCCCATGGATCGAGCGCGATACCGGCATCGCGTTCGACGAATGGGGCATGCCGGTACTCGATCCGATCACCTTGCAGTCGAGCCTGCCGCGCGTCTTCTTCGGCGGCGACGCGGCACTCGGGCCCAAGAACATCATCTGGGCGGTCGCGCAAGGTCACGCCGCGGCGATCTCGATCGACAAGTTCCTCAACGGCGAAGACGTGAGCGTGCGCCCCGCTCCCGGCGTGACGCTGGTGTCGCAGAAGATGGGCATCCACGAGTGGAGCTACGACAACGACATCACGAACGACCTGCGCAGCAAGGTGCCGTGGCGCGACATCAACAAGTCGCTGCGCAACATCAAGATCGAAGTCGAGATGGGCTTCGACCTCGCCACCGCATTCAAGGAGGCCGAGCGCTGTCTCAACTGCGACGTGCAGACGGTCTTCAACACCGGCCAATGCATCGAATGCGACGCCTGCGTCGACATCTGCCCGACCGACTGCATCAGCTTCACCACCAACGGCGACGAGGCCGATCTGCACCCGCCTGCACGCACCGGCGCGCCATCTCGACCAGGCGCTGTATGTCTCGAGCGAGCTGAAGACCGGCCGCGTCATGGTCAAGGACGAAGACGTCTGCCTGCACTGCGGGTTGTGCGCCGAGCGCTGCCCGACCGGCGCCTGGGACATGCAGAAGTTCATGATCAAGCAGACGCGCGCCGGGCACGGCTGTCGAACCGGTGCCGGTGCGATCAAGAAGGTGGTCACGCTGACATGACGTCGAATGTGCAAGCGGGTTCGGCCCCGCGGATCGAAGCCGTCAACGATTTCGTCATCAAGTTCGCCAACGTCAACGGCTCCGGTTCGGCGTCGGCGAACGAACTCTTTGCGCGCAGCCTGCTGCGCATGGGCGTGCCGGTCAGCCCGCGCAACATCTTTCCGTCGAACATCCAGGGCCTGCCGACCTGGTACGAGGTGCGCGTCAGCGAGAAAGGCTACCTGGCGCGGCGCGGCGGCGTCGACCTGATGGTGGCGATGAACCCGCAGACCTGGGACAAGGATCTGGCCGAGATCGAGCCCGGCGGCTACCTGCTGTACGACAGCTCCAAGCCGATGCCGGCGTCGCGGTTCCGCACCGACATCCACGTGCTCGGCGTGCCGCTCGCCGACCTGTGCGCCACGCGTTACACCGATCCGCGCGAGTGCCAGTTGCTGAAGAACATCGTCTACGTCGGCGTGCTCGCGGCGATGCTCGGAGTCGAGCCCGAAGTGATCGCGACGCTGCTCGGCGAGCAGTACAAAGGCAAGGCCAGGCTGCTGCAGCCCAACCTCGACGCCTTCATGATGGGCTTGCACCACGGACGCGAATACTTCGACGACGCGCTCGGCCTGCAGATCCAGCGCCGCGACGCGGTCGGCAAGCGCATCTTCATAGAAGGCAACGCTGCAGCTGCCCTGGGCTGCGTGTACGGCGGCGCGACGGTCTGCGCCTGGTATCCGATCACGCCGAGTTCGTCGCTGGCCGAAGCGTTCCAGAAATACTGCGGCAAGCTTCGGGTCGACAAGGCCAGCGGCAAGAACAAATTCGCGATCGTGCAGGCCGAAGACGAGATCGCCTCGATCGGCATCGTCGTCGGCGCGGGCTGGAATGGCGCACGGGCCTTCACCACGACCTCCGGGCCGGGCGTCTCGCTGATGACGGAGTTCATCGGCCTGGCCTACTTTGCCGAGATCCCCGTGACCATCATCAACGTGCAGCGAGGCGGCCCGTCAACCGGCATGCCGACGCGTACGCAACAGGCCGACCTGATCGCCTGCGCCTACGCCTCGCACGGCGACACCAAGCACGTGCTGCTGTTCCCCGAAGACCCGCGCGAATGCTTCGATTTCGCTGCCGCGTCGCTCGACCTCGCCGACCGCCTGCAGACGCCGATCTTCGTGATGTCCGACCTCGACATCGGCATGAACCACCGCCTGTGCGAGCCGCTCCAGTGGGACGACTCGCGACGCTTCGACCGGGGCAAGGTGATGACCGAAGAGGACCTCGAGTCGGGCAAGGAATTCGGCCGCTATCTCGACGTCGACGACGACGGAATTCCGTACCGGACCCTCCCCGGCACACACCCCAGCAAAGGCGCTTACTTCACCCGAGGCACGACCCGTGACGCCTATGCGCGCTACTCGGAGGCCGGCCCCGACTACATGGTCAACGTGACGCGGCTCTTGAAGAAATTCGAGACCGCGAAAGAGCTCGTGCCGCAACCGGTTCTGCGCAAGGCGGCGCGCGAGACGCGCTTCGGCGTGATCTACTACGGCTCGACCAGCCCGGCCATGGTCGAGGCATTCGACACGCTGCAAGCGAAGGGCGTGCACATCGACGCGCTTCGGGTGCGCGCCTTCCCGTTCAGCGCCGCGGTCGACCGCTTCATCGCCCAGCACGAGAAGGTGTTCGTGATCGAGCAGAACCGCGACGCCCAACTGCGCATGTTGCTGGTCAACGAACAGGAGGTCGATCCGGCCCGGCTCGAGCCGATCCTGCACTACGACGGAACGCCGATCACAGCGCGCTTCATCATCGAAGAGATTGCCAAGCACGTGCGCGCCGACAACGTCGAGCCGATCAGCAAGAAGAAGGGCAAGGCCACCGCATGACCTACCTCGCCAAGCCGAAGCTGCACCACCCCACCCTGCCGGCCAACAAGCTCGGCTTCACCCGGCGCGACTACGAAGGCAAGATCTCGACGCTATGCGCCGGCTGCGGCCACGACTCGATCTCGGCCGCGCTGGTGCAAGCGTGCTGGGAACTCGAGATCGAACCGCATCGCGTCGCCAAGCTCTCGGGCATCGGCTGCTCGTCGAAGACACCCGACTATTTTCTCGGCGCCTCGCATGGCTTCAACACCGTGCATGGCCGCATGCCGTCGGTGCTGACGGGCGCCAACCTCGCCAACCGCGAACTGCTCTATCTCGGTGTCAGTGGTGACGGCGACTCGGCCTCGATCGGCCTGGGCCAGTTCGCGCATGCGATGCGGCGCGGCGTGAACATGACCTACATCGTCGAGAACAACGGCGTCTACGGCCTCACCAAAGGCCAGTTCTCGGCAACGGCCGACCAGGGCAGCAAGAGCAAGAAGGGCGTCGTCAACACCGACACCGCGATCGACCTCGTGGCGATGGCGCTGCAGCTCGGCGCGACGTATATTGGGCGAAGCTTTTCAGGCGACAAGGCACAGCTCGTGCCGCTGATCAAGGGCGCGCTCAGCCACCGTGGCGCAGCGCTGCTCGATGTCATCAGCCCTTGCGTGGCCTTCAACAACCACTCCGGCAGCACGAAGAGCTACGACTATGTGCGGGCCCACAACGAGGCCGTGAACCGGCTCGACTTCATGCCGCATCGCGACGCCATCACCGCGATGTACGCGCCCGGCGAAGTGATCGAGGTGACCCAGCACGACGGCAGCGTGCTGCGCCTGCGCAAGCTGGCCGAAGGCTACGACCCGGGCGACCGTCTCGCCGCGATGACGCACATTGCCGCTTACGAGGCACGCGGCGAGATTCTCACCGGCCTGCTCTACGTGGGCGCCGGTGCCGAAGACCTGCATGGCCACCTGAATACGGTGGATGTGGCGTTGAACCGTCTTGGCGACAAGGAGTTGTGCCCGGGCGCCGCTGCGCTGGAAGCGATCAACGCCGAGCTGGTTTGAGGCGCGGCGCTGGCCACGCGGCCTGGCCGACCCTATTCGCCGAACGAAGAATCGACGACCTCGATCGACTCGATCTCTTCATCGAAAGCCTTGACTTCGACGGCGGACTTTTCGGGCCGCGGCTTGTCGAGCGGACGGCAGATGGTGCGCTGCAGTCGCGCCAGGCGATCCGATCGTTCGATCGCGGCGAAGACCGTCTCCGGCGAGGTCATCAGCACGAACGGGTTGGCGACGGCGGTGGTGTCCATGAGATTCGTCCTGGGCGTGTGCGGTTGAGGCCCAATGTACGAAGTCGACTTGCCATGACCAAGACGGCGACTGGAGATTTGTCGCGTCAGGAAGATTCCGACAAGCTTGTCAGCGATGGCAGCGAAATTCGCCAACGATTTGAAATCTTTCTGTTTAATGACAACATCTTGCAATATTAATCTCATGTGATTTATCAATAGGAATGCAACTCGCTTGGATCAAGAACCTCAAGTACTTTCTGAAGTCTCTTGCGTCTTGTCGACGTTGACGGTTCGATCGAAAAGCGTTTCGAAGTTCCTGCTCGTCGCGGCAGCGACGGCTTCGACCTCCAGGCCCTTCAGCGCGGCAAGTTGCCGGGCCACCCACGGCACATACGCCGGCGAGTTGATCTTGCCTCGGTAGGGCACCGGGGCGAGGTACGGGCTGTCGGTCTCGATCAGGCAGCGGTCAAGCGGCACGAACGCCGCCACCGCGCGCAGATCAGAGGCGGTCTTGAAGGTCAGGATGCCCGAAAACGAGATGTAGAAGCCGAGGTCGAGCGCAGCGCGGGCGACTTCGGCCGTTTCGGTGAAGCAGTGGAAGACGCCGCGCGCCTCCCCGCCGCTCTCTTCGCGCAGCACGCCCAGCGTGTCGCTCGACGCGCTTCGCGTATGGATCACGAGCGGCAGCCCACTCGCCCGCGCGGCACGGATATGGACCCGATAGCGCTCGCGCTGCCATTCCATGTCGGCGATGCTGCGCTCGCCGAGGCGGTAGTAGTCGAGCCCGGTCTCGCCGATCGCGACCACCTTCGGCAGGGCGGCCAACGCCAGCAAGTCGTCGACGCTGGGCTCGTGAACGCCTTCGTTGTCGGGATGCACACCCGCGCTGCACCAGAAGTTGTCGAAGCCGAGAGCCAGGGCGTGGACGCTCTCGAACTCCTCGAGCGTCGTGCAGATGCAAAGGGCCCGGTCGACCGAAGCCGCGGCCATCGCGGCACGGATTTCCGGCAACCTGCTGGCGAGCTCGGGAAAGCTCAGGTGACAGTGCGAATCGACGTACATGGAAAGCTCGGCGAAGCAACAGACGCGCGGACGGACTCGCCCGTCGCTCAGCTCAGATCGTCTGCGTGGGCTTGGACGACGACAGCGCTGTCCCGAGCGCTTCTTCAATGCGAAGGCGCAGGGCGCGGCTCTTGTCGTCGGAGGGAAATCGGACGCCGACGCCCTGGGTGCGCCCACCTGACGCATTGGCCGGCGTGATCCAGCCGACCTTGCCTGCCACCGGGTAGCGCTGCGGATCGTCGGGCAGCGACAGCAGAAGGTAGATGTCCTCGCCGAGTTTGTAGTCGCGGGTGGTCGGCACGAAAATGCCGCCTTCGGAAAACATCGGCATGTAGGCCGCGTAGAGCGCGCCCTTCTCGCGGAACACGAGCTGGATGACGCTCGGCCGCCCGGCGTTCGGCGAGGGCGGTGTCGCAGGGCGCGCGGCAGCGGCAGGTTCGCTCATCGCCGGGAGTGTAGCGATTCGACCTTGCTCCCGCGTCGCGGCGAACGAGGCGTTTGCAACGCTTCCCGCCCTTGTTCGACGAGGCTCTCGACGCTGAGCTCGGCGTTCCAGGGATGCTCGGCGTGGCGCGCAAACCGGCGCAGCTCGTTCGCCCAGTGCACGAGCGCAGCCATGTCGCCCTGGCGCGGCGGGCTCGGCACCGGGAAATAGCGCGGCTCCGCACCCGCGGCAAGGCACATGGCATCGTGGCAGAGCTTCTGAAGGGCGTCGACCACCAAGGGCAGCGGCCAGCCTCGCAGGGCCGTGACTTCGGCTGCGGCCACCCGACCCGGCAAGGCGTGCCACGCGGCCGCATCGACGCCCAGTTGCGCGAGCGCCAGCGCGTCCTGCGGCTGACCACCGCACCCGGCGAGCAGGACTTCGGGATCTTCGACGCCCTGGCCCCGGAGCCACTCGATCGCCACGTCGGCCCGCGGCAACGCGAGGGCGATCGCCTGGCAGCGGCTGCGGATGGTTGCGGGCAGCGCGTCGGGCGCGGCGCTGCAAAGCAGAAAGCGCGCATCGCCCGCCGGCTCTTCAAGCGTTTTGAGGAAGGCATTCGCCGCGACGCCGTTCATTCGCTCCGCAGGATGAATCACGATCGCCTTGCCGCGCCCGCGCGACGAGGTAGTGAGCGCGATCGCGATCGCGGCGCGGACCTCCTCCACCCGAATCTCCTTGCTCGGCTTCTTCTTGCCGGGCGATCGTTCTTCGCCGCCCTCTTCGGCATCGCTGTTCGTCCAGCCGAGCGCTTCGCGCATCGTTTCGGGCACCAGAACGAGCAGGTCGGGATGCGAACGCGCCCGCACCAGTCGGCAACTTGCGCAGATGTCGCAAGGCCGTTCGCCGCGCGCGACCGTCGTCGATTCGCACAGCCACCCTTGCGCGAGCAGCAGCGCCAGTTCGAACTGACCCACGCCGCCCGGGCCGTGCAGCAGCAGGGCGTGGGCGGTTTGGGTCTCGAGCGCGCGACGCAGGGGCTCAGCGAGCCAGGGCAGACGCGGCACCAGCAAAGCCTCAGCCATCGAGTCGCTCGCGCAGCGTGTTGGCTACCTGGCGCGCAACCTCGTCGCGACCTTGCGATGCGTCGATCCGTGCGAAGCGTTGCGGCGCCGCGCTCAGCCGCGCCAGATAGCCTTGCCGCACCCGCTCGAAGAACGCTGCGTCTTCAGCCTCGAATCGGTCGGCGGCGCGCGCCTGGGCGCGACGTTGGGCCGCCACGCGCGGGTCGAGGTCGAACCAGAGCGTTAGATCGGGCTGCAGGCCTTGTTGAACTGCGGCCTCGAGACGCCCGAGCAGCTCGAGGCTCTGGCCGCGGCCGAATCCCTGGTAGGCAAAGGTGGCGTCGGTGAAACGGTCACACAACACC
>JAYSMB010000255.1:0-7475 GCA_043725065.1 Burkholderiales bacterium | reverse complement strand
CGCTGGTGGCCTACATCTGCCGCAAAATCGTCGGCCAATTCGCCCTGCCAACCCCACCGCCGGCCCTCACCGCGACCGGGTAGCTGCGGTTTTTAGGCTCACTGTCGTGGAGACAAACATGAAGAAAATTCTCGGGTTGGCGCTTGCCGCCGGGGCTATCGGGTCGGCCGTTGCCCAGCCGAATGTCGGCGTCTCGATCGGAATAAATCAGCCGGGGGTCTACGGCCGAATCAACATCGGCAACGTTCCTCCGCCTGCCCTCGTCTATGCTCAGCCGATCGTGATCGCGCCGCCAAGGGTCGTCGTTGAGCGGCAGCCGATCTACCTGTACGTCCCGCCCACCTACCAGCAGGACTGGGGCCGTTACTGCGGCCGCTACGGTGCCTGCGGTCAACCGGTGTACTTCGTCCGGGACGAATGGGTTCGGGACCGCTACCAGAGCGAGCACCCGGACTGGGATCGCGGCCGTCACCGCGGCTGGGACAAGAAGGAAAAGCACGACGACAACGGCGACCGGGGCCATGGAAAAAAGGGCAAGGACCATAAGGAACACAAGGGCGAGCGCGATTGAGTAGACCTCTTTACCCTTCGAGTTGCTTCTGGAACACCAGCCCGGCGTGCTCACGCAGGGCATGAAAGCGGATCTTCGGCCAGTTGGTTTCGATCGCGCGCAACTCGGGCGCGTATTCGACGAGCACGGTCGGCGCATCGACCGCGTCGTAGGCGACGCGATGCTGATTGGCGTCGATGAAGCGCTGCAGTTCCTTCGCGCCGCCGTCTACCGGCTCGCACGTCACCCATCGTGCGACCTGGAAGCGGCTCGGCATGATCCGCGCCTTGACGCCGTACTCGTGCTCGAGCCGGTGCGCGACTACCTCGAACTGAAGCTGGCCGACCGCACCGAGCAATAGCAGCGACCCCGCCACCGGACGAAACACCTGGATCGCACCCTCTTCGCCGAGTTGCGTGAGCCCGGCGCGCAGTTGCTTGGTGCGCAGCGGGTCCGTGACTTCGACCGAGCGGAACATTTCCGGCGCGAAGAACGGCAGCCCGGTGTACTGCAGCGCTTCGCCTTCGGTCAGCGTGTCGCCGAGCTGCAGCACGCCGTGGTTCGGAATGCCGATGATGTCGCCGGCGAACGCTTCATCGAGGAGCTCGCGCCGTTGCGACAGAAAACTCACGACCGTGTTCGGCCGCATCTCCTTGCCCGAGCGAACCACCTTCAGGCGCATGCCGCGCTCGAAGTGGCCCGAAGCGACGCGAACGAAAGCGATCCGGTCGCGATGTGCCGGGTCCATGTTGGCCTGGATCTTGAACACGACGCCGCTGAACTTGGGTTCGTCGGGCTGGACCGTGCGTTGCGTCGCGACCCTTTCGCCCGGGGGCGGTGCAAGGTCGACCAGCGCGTCGAGCACTTCGCGAACGCCGAAGTTGTTGACCGCCGAGCCGAAGAACATCGGCGTCTGCCGGCCGGCGAGAAAGGCGGTGCGATCGAACGGCGGGGCCGCGTCGGTGAGCAGGGCGATCTCGCTTTCGGCCCGCTCGTACTGCAGGCCGAAGCGCTCCGCATACGCCGGGTTGTCGAGTCCAGCGAGGATTTCGTCGTTGTCGCGGTCGCGGTCCTGTCCCGGCTTGAAGACCCGCATCCGCTTTTCGCGCAGGTCCATGACGCCGTGGAACTGCTTGCCCATGCCGACCGGCCAGGTGAAGGGCACGACCTCCATGCCCAGCTCGCGCTCGATCTCGTCCATCAGCACCAGCGGCTCCTGCACCTCGCGGTCCATCTTGTTGACGAAGGTCAGGATCGGCGTATCGCGGGCCCGGCAGACCCGCAGCAGGCGCCGGGTCTGCGGCTCGACGCCGTTGGCCGCGTCGATCACCATCAACGCCGCATCGACGGCCGTCAGCACACGGTAGGTGTCTTCCGAGAAGTCCTGGTGGCCGGGCGTGTCGAGCAGGTTGATGACGCAGCCGCGGTACTCCATCTGCATCACCGAGGAAGCGACCGAGATGCCGCGCTGCTTCTCGATCTCCATCCAGTCCGAGGTCGCGTGGCGCGTGGCCTTGCGCGCTTTCACCGAGCCGGCGATCTGGATCGCGCCCGAGAACAGCAGCAGCTTTTCGGTCAGCGTCGTCTTGCCCGCGTCGGGGTGGGAAATGATGGCGAAGGTGCGGCGGCGGCGCACTTCGGAGGCAAGGTCGGCCATGGTCGGGCCGCGGGCGGCCGGCGTTCGAGGAAGCCGGCGATTATCGGTGCCGGTGGCACACTGGCCCGATGCCCGAGTTGCCCGACATCACGGTCTATGTCGAGCGCCTGACCGCCAAGGTCGTCGGCCATCGACTGGTGCGCGTGCGCACGGGCGATCCCTTCCTGCTGCGCACGGCGGTGCCGCGGCTCGCCTCGGTCGAGGGACGCATGGTCGAAGGCATCGAGCGGGTCGGCAAGCGCGTCGTCATCGCGCTCGAAGGCGAGCTCTTCATCGTTATCCACCTGATGATCGCCGGTCGCCTGCGCTGTGTGAAGCCGGCGACTGGCCCGAGAAGGTGACCGCGTTTCATCCACAGATGGCCGTACATGGTCGCTTCGGCGAGCCTTGCGCGGACTGCGGCGCGCCTGTGCAGCGCATCGTCCAAGCCGAGAACGAAACGAACTACTGCGCGCGTTGCCAGACCGGAGGCAAGCTGCTCGCCGATCGCGCGCTCTCGCGCCTGCTCAAGGGAAGCTGGCCGAAGAACATCGACGAGTTGAGCTGAGGCAGAGCCCGCACCGCTCGCCGCACGCCTTCACTCGAGCAGGCTGCGCAGCATCCAGGCCGTCTGTTCGTGCACCGTCAGGCGCTGGGTCAGAAGATCGGCAGTCGGCTCGTCGCCGGCTTTGTCGGCGATCGGAAAGATGCTGCGCGCCGTGCGGGCCACGGCTTCGTGGCCTTCGACCAGGATCCGCACCATCTCGAGCGCCGGCGGCGGCGTTTCCGGCACATCCTTGATCGAGCTCAGGCGGCCAAACTGCGCGTACGAGCCCGGTGCAGTATGGCCGAGCGAGCGGATCCGCTCTGCCACCGGGTCGACCGCGTTCCACAACTCCGTGTACTGCCCCATGAACATCAGGTGCAGGGTGTTGAACATCGGCCCGGTGACGTTCCAGTGGAAGTTGTGCGTGGTGAGATAAAGCGTGTAGGTATCGGCAAGCAGTCGGGCGAGGCCGCCCGCGATCGCTGCGCGGTCCTTCTCGCTGATGCCGATGTTGATGCGCGGCGCGGCGCTGCTGCGTGATGTCTTGGCCATGATGTTCGTACTCCTTGAACAATGCAGAGTAGCGCTCGTGACGGCGCCGGGCCAATCAAAAATTGCTAGCCCGGCCATAGCGGCCGGGCGGCTTGAATTCAGCCAGGCCCTTCGCGGCGCAGGCTGTTACCGAGCGCGGTCTTGCGCACGATGACGGCAAACGACTGGACCGGCGCCGCCTGCTTGCCCTCGAGCCGCCACAAAAGACCGGGCGTGCGGATGGGGGTCGGGCTCTCGAGCGGGATCATGCGCAGCCCCTTCATCGCCGCGGGCACGGCGTTGATGGCGGCGATCGTGGCGATCTGCATGCGCAGCACCAGGCCGAGCATCGGCGCGATCGTCGACATCTCGGCCACCACGATCGGCTCGGCGCCGCTCGCCTTGAAGCACTCGTCGAGCAGGGTGCGGGTGGCGAAGTACTCCGGCATCAGCACCAGCCGCTGCTGATGCAGTTCGACCATGCGGATGCGCTTGCGACTCGCGAGTGGGTGCGCGTCGGCGACGACCAGCACCATCTCTTCGTTGTAGAGCGGCTCGAACCAAAGGTCGCTCGGGCCGTTTGGCCGATAGGCGATGCCGATGTCGAGCTCGCCGGCATGCAGCCTGGCGGCGATCTGATCGGCGGCAAGCTCTTCCACGCGCACCCGCACGGTCGGATGCCGAGCCAGGAACAGCGCGACGCACTCGGGAATCAGGCCGATGTTGAAAGTGTGGGTTGCGCCGATCCGCACCTGCCCGGTCAGGCCGCTGCCGCCGGGCTTCAGCATCGCCAGTCCCAGGTCCACTTCTTTCAGCGCGCGCGAGGCGAACGCGAGAAAAAGCTCGCCCGCTTCGGTCGTCACGACCTTCTTGCCGATCCGGTCGAACAGTGGCTGGCCCACTTCGTCTTCGAGCTGGCGAATTTGGTGCGAGAGCGTCGACTGGGTGACGTGGACGCGCTCCGCCGCACGTGTGAAGCTGAGGTATTCGGCCAGAGCCACGAAGTACCGAAGATGTCTCAGCTCCATACAAACCCGGCGGTCGAATCGATGCCATCGATCATATCGATGTGAATTCGTCATTTCCGCCGCTGCGGCATGCTCTCTAAGCTTGCTTGCCGTCGACCCAGGAGACAGGCATGTCCGAATACAACCAGGCCAGGTTGACGCAAGATGTCGTCGAGGCCTTTGCGAACACACCCGACCCGCGCTTGCGCGTGTTGATGACCTCGCTGGTAATGCACATCCACGCGTTTGCGCGCGAGGTCGATCTGACCCCGGAAGAATGGCTGGCCGGTCTGCGGTTCCTCAACGCGACCGGCCGGATCTCAACCGAGAAGCGGCCCGAGTTCGTCCTGCTGTCCGACACGCTGGGCTTGTCTATGATGGTCGTCTCGCTGGCGCAGGCCCGCGCCGGCGGTAACGCGAAGGGCGCGACCGAGGCGACCGAAGCGACCGTCGAAGGACCGTTCTACTGGCTTGGCGCACCCGACTTCGCGCTCGGCACCGACATCGGCGAAGGCATTCCGGGCGAGCCGACGTTCTACATGGGCCGTGTCACCGACACCGACGGCAAGCCCCTGGTCGGCGCCCTGCTCGACGTCTGGTCGGGCGACGGCGACGGCAAGTACGACGTGCAACTCTCCGTCGAGCCGACGATGAAGGCGCGCGGGCGCTTTCGCACCGACCCTGAAGGCCGCTATTGGTTCTGGTCGATCCGTCCCTCGTACTACCCGGTTCCCGACGACGGCCCGGTCGGCGACATGCTGCGCTCGACCAACCGCAACATCAACCGGCCGGGCCACATTCACATGCAGGTCTCGGCACCCGGCCACGTCAAGCTGACGACGCACGTCTTCGTCGCCGGCAGCCCCTACATCGACGAGGACGTGGTGTTCGGCAAGCGCGACAGCCTGGTCGTCGACTTCGATTCGCATCCACCCGGCAAGGCGGTCGACGGGCGCGAGATGAAAAAGCCTTACCACTCGGCAAGCTTCGACTTCCGGCTCGCGCCGACCGCGGCATGAAGATCGGCAAGGCGACCGTCCCGCGCACGTCGATCTGCACGTCGGATGAGCACATCATCGTCGTGCGCGGGCGCGACCTGTCGAGGGAATTGATCGGCAAGGTCTCGTTCGTCGAGCACTTCTTTCTCCTGCTCACCGGCAAGCTGCCGACGGCGGGCGAAGCAGCGGTGCTCAACGCGACGCTGGTGGCGATCGCCGAGCACGGCCTGGTACCGAGCGTGCAGGCGGCGCGCATGACTTTCGCCGCGGCACCCGATGCGATGCAGGGCGCGGTCGCGGCCGGCATCCTCGGTTGCGGCTCGGTCGTGCTCGGCTCGTCGGAGACGGCCGGGCGCATGTACAGCGAGATCGATGCGCAGGTGCGGGCGGGAGCGGCGCTCGAAGTCGCGGCGCCCGCAGTGGCGAAGGCCTGGCGCGCCGCGGGACGCTCGATTCCGGGCTATGGCCATCCCTTGCACAAGGAACGCGACGAGCGGGTCGGCGCGCTGTTCGATGTCGCCCGGACGGCGGGCACCGATCTGCGTTTCGTCGTCATTGCCGAGGCAGTCGAGGCGGCGCTGCCCGAAGTGCTGAACAAGAGCTTGAGGCTCAACGTCTCGGGCGCGATTCCCGCGGTGCTGCTGGGCGCGGGCTTTCCGGTCCTGGCCCTCAAGGGCGTGCCCATCCTGGCCCGCACCGCCGGCCTGATCGCGCACCTCTACGAAGAGATCGGCCAGCCGATCGGCTTCGCCCTTTCCTACCAGGCGACGCGCGAGATGGAGTACGACGGGGCGCTGCCCGAAGGCTTCGGCAGCCGATGAGCGTGCGGCCATGAGCAAGGTGCTGCGAGGCGTGAAGGTGATCGAGCAGGGCACCTTCATCACCGGCCCCGCGGCGGGCATGCTGCTCGGCGACCTGGGTGCGGACGTCATCAAGGTCGAGCAGCCGGTGACGGGCGATCCCTTCCGTGCCTTCAAGGGCGGCCTCTACAGCCCGCACTACCAGACCTACAACCGCAACAAGCGCAGCATCGAACTCGACACAAAGGACGGCGACGACCGCGCCGTATTCGACGCGCTGATCGCCGATGCCGACATCTACATCCAGAACTTTCGCCCGGGCGTGGCCGACAAGCTCGGCGTTGGAGAAGCGCGCCTGCGGGCGCTCAACCCGTGGCTGGTGTACTGCTCGATCAGCGGTTTCGGCGCGACCGGGCCGGCCGCCAACCGGCCGGCCTACGACACCGTCGCGCAGGCCGCGAGCGGCTTTCTCAAGCTGCTCGTCAATCCCGCGAACCCGCGCGTCGTCGGCCCGGCGATCGCCGATTCGCTGACCGGGTTCTACGCCGCCTACGGCGCGATGGGCGCGCTGATCGAACGCGGCCGAACGGGTGTCGGCCGCACCGTCGAGGTCTCGATGCTCGAGGCGATGGCGCACTTCAACCTCGATGCTTTCACCCACTTCTTCCAGGCCGACGAAGTGATGGGCCCGTACAGCCGGCCGAGCGTCTCGCAGTCGTACGTGCTGGAGTGCGGCGACGGCAAGTGGATCGCCCTGCACATGTCGTCGCCCGAGAAGTTCTGGCAAGGTCTCGCCATGGCGATCGAACGGCCTGACCTGTTCGAGGACTCGCGTTTCGCGACGCGTGAGGCACGCATCGCCAACCAGGAAGCCATGATCGATCTGCTGGGCGAGCGCTTCGGGCATCGACCACGCGATGAGTGGTGCGCCCGCTTGCAACGCGAAGACGTTCCGCATGCGCCGATGTACGACACCAGCGAAGCGCTCGACGATCCGCAGGCCGTACACCTCGAGATGACGGCGTCGGCCGAACACCCTGTGATGGGCCTGTTTCGCACGGTACGCTCGCCGGTCTCGTTCGATGGTCAGCGCGCGCTCGACGTGCGCCCACCGCCGACGCTGGGCGAACACAACGAAGAGATCCGCGCGGCATTGAAGGCCACCGGCGCTCAGGTCGCCTGACAAGGGTTCGCGATGGAAGACAACAGAAGGAGACAACGCTCATGACCCCCTTGAAGCTCTCTCGCCGCACCGCCGTGGCGGCGACGCTGGCCAGCCTGTCCGGCTTTTCGTTCGGCCAGGCCGCCGGCCAGCCGATCCGCATCGGCAGCACGCTGGCGCTGACCGGCCCGCTCTCGGCCACCGCGCAAATCCACAAGCTGGTCGGAGAGATCTACGTCGAGCA
>JAYSMB010000254.1:0-2313 GCA_043725065.1 Burkholderiales bacterium | reverse complement strand
GTGGCAGTGGCAAGAGGGGCCGATGGCCGGCGCGGCCACGCTCGTCGAGGTGAGCTTCCGCGAGCGCGATGGCGCGACCTTGCTCGAGATGCGCCATTCGGGCTTTGCTTCGACGACGGCGCGCGACGCCCATGGCCGCGGCTGGAACGGCCCGCTGAACAAGCTCCGCGACCTGCTCGATCCGCGCGGCAGCGCCGCGAGCGTCACACTGTTCGGCCTTGCGCCCAGCAGCTACACGCGAACGGCGCGGCTCGCGCTGGCCGAAAAGGGCGTTGCCTACACCTTTCACGAATGCGGCCCGCACGGGCCCGACATCCTGGCCATCAACCCGTTCGGGCGATTGCCGGCGCTGACCGACGGCGACTTTGCCGTCTACGAGACGAGCGCGATCATTCGCTACCTCGACGAAAGCTTCGACGGCCCGGCGCTCCTGCCCGGGTCGATTGCCGAGAGCGCGCGCTGCGAGCAATGGACCAGCGCGTTCAACGCCTGCATCTACGGCGCCATCGTCCCGCCCTACATCCGCCAGTATTTCTTTCCCCAGGGCGAAGGCGGCCAGCCCGATCGCGCCGCGATCGACGCGGCGCTGGTGGAGATGCCGGCAATGCTCGCGATCCTCGACGCTGGCTACGCGAAATCGACCTGGCTCGCCGGCGAGTCGATCTCGATGGCCGACCTGTTCGTCATGCCCGTGCTCGCCTACCTCGCGCGCATGCCCGAGGGTCCGCAACTGCTGACAACGACACCGAACTTGCGCCGAGCCCTCGCCTCCATGCAATCCCGACCCAGCTTTCTCGCCACCGAACCAACCGGCCGCTTCGCCTGACGGTTCACCCACATCGGAGCTCTCATGTCACACATCCCCGGAAAATTCGTCTGGTTCGAGCACGTCTCCAACGACATCCCGAAGGCCCGCAAGTTCTACGAGGCGCTGTTCGGCTGGCACACCGAAGCCATGGCCATGGGCGGCGGCGATCCCTACAACGTCATCCTCAACAGCGGCGCCGGCATCGGCGGCTATTCGAAGGCGCCGGCCGGCGCGCCGAACATGTGGCTGTCGTATCTTTCGGTGGCCGACGTCGACGCTTCGTACAAGACAGCGCTGGCGGCCGGCGCAAAGAGCCTGATGGCGCCGATGGACTACGGCTCGGCCGGTCGCGCGGCAACCGTGGCCGATCCGACCGGGGCCGTCTTCTCGCTCTGGAAAAGCGCGCAGGGCGACCCGGCCGAGGCCGATCAGGTGCCGATCGGAAGCTGGTACTGGAACGAGTTGACGACGCAGGACGACAAGGCCGCGCTCGCCTTCTACGAGAAGGCTTTCGGCTACAGCCACGATGCGATGCCGATGCCGCAAGGGGCTTACCACATCCTCAAGCACGGCGACAAGATGCGCGGCGGCCTGACCAAGGCGATGGACGCTTCCACGCCGGCGATGTGGATGCAGTACGTCAAGGTCGAGGACTGCGACGCCGCATCGGCGAAGGCCAAGGAGCTGGGCGCGCACATCGTCGTGCCACCGACCGACATCCCGACGGTCGGGCGCTTTTCGATGTTCGCCGACCCGCAGGGAGCGATGCTTGCGGTGATGAAGCCCGCGCCGGTCACGGCCTGAAGCAAGGGTCAGGGGCAGCGCGGTCCTCCGCGTTCGCCCTGTCACAGCCCGGTCATCGGAGCGACAGAATACTCGTCGCTTTGGCTCACTCCGGGGTTTCGATGAATCGCTCTTCCCTGTTAGCCCGTGCTGCCGCCGCGGCCACGCTGTTCGTCGCCGCGGGCGCCTTGGCGCAAGGCGCCATTTGCTACAACTGCCCCACCGAGTGGGCCGACTGGGGCACGCAGCTTCAGGCGATCAAGCAGAAGACCGGCATCACGATCCCGCCCGACAACAAGAACTCCGGCCAGTCGCTGGCCCAGCTCGTCGCCGAGAAGGCCAGCCCGGTCGCCGACATGACCTATCTCGGCATCACCTTCGGCATCCAGGCCAAGAAAGATGGCGTCGTCGCCGCCTACAAGCCGGCGTTCTGGAACGAGATCCCCGACGGCCTCAAGGATCCCGAGGGCTACTGGTTCTCGATCCACTCGGGAACGCTCGGCTTCATGGTCAACGTCGATGCGCTGAAAGGCAAGCCGATTCCGCGCTCGTGGGCCGATCTGCTCAAGCCCGAGTACAAGGGACTGGTCGGCTATCTCGACCCGGCGTCGGCCTTCGTCGGTTACGTCGGCGCGGTGGCGATCAACAACGCGCGCGGCGGCACGCTCGACAACTTCACGCCGGCGATCGAGTACTTCAAGGCGCTGAAGAAGAACGAGCCG
>JAYSMB010000253.1:0-8665 GCA_043725065.1 Burkholderiales bacterium | reverse complement strand
GCGGCGCTGAATCGGGGCAGGGGTTCGAGCGGCGTCGGCCCGGCTGTGTAGCGGCGGCGCGGGAAGCGGGAAAGATTCATGTGGCGATTCTTGCCGAGGTCAGCCCGCAGGGACTGAAGGTCCGCGGAAACACGGCCGGCGCGTTGGATCGATCACAGTCGCCGAAAGAATGAGCGCTGATCGTTTGAATCGCGGGCGCTCGGCGAGGCCTGTTGAGCCGCGTCAAATCAGTACGCGAGGCTGAACTGGCGGCCTGGCCCGTCGTAGTTCAGCAATCCCATATCCAACACATCACGGCCGAGCATTCCGTTGTTCGATAGATTGATCAGCGGCCGCGCCAAGACAGCAAGTGGCTGGATCTTCCAGGAGGCTTGACCGCTCGAATTGACAATCTCCAGCTCGATGTCATACACGTCGCAAGGCTCGGGCAAGCCTTGTGAGTTGAACGTGAACACCCTCGTTTGGCCGGTGGGTGTCAGCCCCAGCGTGCGCATGATCTGGTCATCGACCATCGTGCGATCCGCGCCAGTGTCGATGATGAACGTCGCGAGAACGGCTGGAGGAATCGCCAGGCCACGCTTCCAGAGCTGTGCGCGACGTGGGGTGCTGACCCCTACCCTGACTTCGATGAACAGCCCGCTTGTGCGTGTCGGCCGGACTATCAGCGGCACGGGCCGAGATCGCGAGTGAAGTGCGCGACGTTCTGGTCCGAGGCCACCTGCTTCACGAAAAAACTCTCCAGGCCGAATTGGTCGTAAGCCCAATCCAGTGCCTTCTCGTAGGACTCGAAGAACCGATGGAGCGTGGTGCCGCGTATCACGACATAGTCGCCGTCGTGCTCGGCAACCATCGCGGGCAATGCCTCTTCGTAGGCTCGGAGTTCCTGGCGAGCAGTCGTGTCCATTCGTCCTCCTCGCAACCCGTGATTAGTCACCGACAACACACAGGATCTCCACAAATATATCCACAGCTTGTGTTGCGTGATCCTAGCTTGGTTGTGGCGTCGTCGCCATGAAACTTTCCAATCGGCCCAAGGTGCCCATAGAAGACCGCCCGCAACCGGAACGGCGATGCCCCCGTACGACTCCGACCGGCGTCGATCGAGCAAGAGCCTGCGGCGTCGCCTAGAGTGTGAGCAGAATGCCGGGCAACCGCCTCTTCCAAGCGCCCCGGCCGGTGAACGCTTCGGCCATTGCGCCCTCGTCCATCGCGCCTGGTGCGGCCATCAATACGTCGGCGACCGCTCGCACCTGCTCGGGCAAGGTGCTCGGCCAGGCGCGGCGCGCGCTGGCTACCGGAGGCCCTTCACCCGCTTTGCGCTTACCCGCATCGGGCAGTTCACCCAGATCGATTTCATCTTGCGTCGGCACGCGCGCGGCGCGACGTGCGGGGTCCTGGAATTCCGGTCGGAGCCAGCGCACTTCGCCGCGCGATTCTTCTGCGGCACGCTCGGCGTTCAGAGCCACGAGGCGCACGAGCAACTCCTCTTCGGCCGCGGCCTGAGCGGCGGGCTTCTCCGCCCAAGGCAAGGTACCGCCAGGCTTGCCGACGAGCGCCGGCGCCAGGTCGGACCAGCCGTAGGCTTGGAGTACCAGCGTGTCGATGCGGTCATGCAACTCGGCCAGGACACTCACCAGGCCGTCGGCGTGGGTGACCTTCTCTTTCGGCGTGAGTTCACGGCCGAGACGCAACGCATCGAGCACGTTGTACATGTCCGTAAGCGTGAGGCTCGCATGCGCGGCCTGCTGACGTTTACGGTGTGAATCGAGTTCCTCGGCGACAACGGCGATCCGCTCTGCCAGGTCAAGTTGCTCGGACATGGAGGGGAACGGGAAGGGCTCAAAGCAACGCGACTTGTTGTACCGGGGATCATTCCCGACACCGAGCCTGCCACCCGCCCTGAGTGCCCAGCGAACATGCACACGGCTCGACATCACGCCAACGTGAGCGGCGTTGGGAAGTGCAAACATGACCGTAGTGCTATCGCAAATGTCGTGCGCGCCAACGAAGACGAAAGTTCGATGCTTGGCGGTAAGGCTGGTCGCGAATGCTCGGGCGATGCCAACAAGGGCTGGCCTGAACGTGCTCCTTGCTTCGCCAAATACCCACCAGCGTACTTTCAGCGAGGACCGGGCGTTCTGATCCCTTTCAGGTTTCACCCGGTCAAAGACCCACTGGTAAATTGCCGGGCGACTCGTGCGGAGCACGTCGCTCGTGAGTCCGAAAAGGTCGATGGCATAGACGCCTCGCGGCTCTTGAGTGAGGTCTCGACCAGTGAACAGAGGTCGTATGACAGCAGTCGCCGCCAGAAAGCCCGGATCGAGGGCGCGCGCAACATCCGCATCGACGACAAAGCCTTGGCCGGTGAGCTGATATCCAACTGAGCACAAGCCGCGATTCGAAGTCAATGGTTTGCACGTTCCAATGTCAGCCCCCAACGTGAGGGATGAACTGATAAGCCCCTCTCGGCCCTCAAGATTGACGTCGAAAGCGCCTTCCCGAGAAGGGGTCTCCGAAACAACCGTCCAAAGCCACCCGGTCCCACCACTCGCATCTGCGACGGTCATGGCGACGCGTATTGCAGCCATGTCCGCAGCATCCACCCAGGGATGGTCCGCGATGGCGAATCGGATTCCGAGCGCGGGCGACTCGGCCATGTGACGTTCAATCACCTTGCGGCAGAAGGCTTGCGCGATGCTATTGGTGGTGATTAGTCCGAACCGTCGAATGGCGTTGTCGCGCGCGAGGCCTGCAGCCCGGTCCCACCAATACATCACGAAGTCCGCGTTGTCGGGAACGCCGTCATAGACGCTCCTAATCGCTTCCAAATAACCGTCACCCAAGGCACCTCGAACGGTCCGCGCGCCGATGAACGGGGGATTGCCCAAAACGAAATCAACGGTCGGCCATGTCGCCTTGCGCGGGCTTACATACTTCTCCACTACGACTTGAAAAGACTCGTCTGGCACGTTCTCACCAGTCACCGGGTGTGGCTTGAAGTGCACGCCGTCCCAGTGCGTCACCGCCATTCCGTTCGCGTCCACTACATAGTCCACTCGGTCGTAGGCCAACACCGCGTCCCGGCACTCGATGTTCCCGTAGTCGTGGATCACCGGCTCGGCCACGCTTGCGTTGCCAAGAGTGCGGATATGCCACTGTAGAAAGCCGATCCAAAGCACAAGCTCGGCCAGAGCCGCGGCGCGCTCGTTGATTTCGATGCCCAGCAGCTGCTGCAAGGTGACGGTCTCGCCGACAAAGCCGAGCTTGTCCTGCGTTTCACCATAGGTCTGCAACAGGTTCAGCACCTCGCCTTCGAGGCGCTTTAGATGCTCGAGCGTGACGTAGAGAAAATTACCGCTGCCGCAAGCCGGGTCGAGTACACGCGTGCTGCACAGCTGGTGATGAAAGCGCTTGATCTCGGCCCGCGCCTCGGCGAGCTTTCCTTCGCCCGCAAGCAATAGCGCTGCAGCCTGCGCATCGGCCCAGTCGGCACGCAGTGGCTGCACGACGGTGGGCAGAACGAGGCGCTCGACGTAGGCTCGCGGCGTGTAGTGCGCACCAAGCGCGTGGCGCTCCTGCCAGCCAAGTGCACGCTCAAGCAGGGTGCCGAAGATGGCCGGCTCGACTTCGCGCCAGTCTGCCTTGGCTGCGCGAAGGAGGCCGTCGATCTGTTCCTGGCTCAAAGGCAGCACATAACCATCAGCCGCAGAGCCCTTGAACAGCTTGCCGTTGAACTTGAGCACGTCGCGGGCGAGCGCGGCGCTGAAGCCGCCACGATCCATGTCGGCCCAGAGCACGCGCAGTATCTTGTGCAGCGTGGCGGAATCGTCGCGGTGGCGTTCGAGCAGTTCCTTGAAGCTGCGTTCGGGCAGCAAGGCAACGTCTTCGGCAAACATGCTGAAGAGGCAGCGTGTAAGGAAAGCCGCGACGGACTGCGGTGCGTGGCCAGCGCCTTCGAGCGAGGTGGCCAGTAGCGCCAGCTCGGCCGCCACTTCACGAGTGACCTTGGCACTGGTGCGCGCCGGGTCGAGCTCAATCGCGTTGAGCCACAGCCTGCGCAGGCGGGCGCGAATCGCGTCGTCGTGCAAGTCGGCCAGAGAGATGCGATGCGAACGCGGGTCGGGGAACGGCGTGTAGGTGGCACCACTGCGGCTGAACTCGGCATACAGCTCGATGACATGGCCGACATCGACGACCACGAGGAACGGCGGCCGACCCTCGGATGCGGGCAAAGCCCGTGCGTAGCTTTCAGCCTGGGCGCGGGCACGCAGCAGCGCGTCGTCGAAGACTTTGCCGGTCTGCCCCGTTGCTGCCATCGAGCTGCTGACTCTGAGCTTCTTGGACTCCCAGATGAAGGACCCGTGTCGATAACAATCGATACGCCCTGGGCTCGTGCTGCCGTCGCCGTGCCGGAAAGTTATCGGCCGCTCGAACATGTAGTCCTGCGCGGAAGTGGCATGTGGCCGGGGTACGCGGAGAAGGTCACACAGTTCGATGACGAAGGTCTGCGAAATGGAAAGCTCGGAAGCAGTGACGCCCTGCCAGCGCTTGATGAAGGCGGATATCTCTTCGCTTTCCGTGCTCATCGGCTGATGATAGGAGCGGGTGGAGCGATCGTCTGACCGCCTTCAGCTGAGCCGTGACGAATGGTCGCTCAGCGCCCGGCCCGCCGCCCTCCGCGCGCGCACCGCCTCCGCCAGCGCCATCAACACCGGCTCCGTCTGCGCGAACCCGATGCAGGCATCGGTGATCGACACGCCGTGCCGCAACGGCACGCCCGGCACCAGATCCTGTCGCCCCGCTTCGAGGTGGCTCTCGATCATCACGCCCATGATCCGTTCGTCACCTTTCGCGATCTGCCTGGCCACGTCGTGGGCCACCGCGATCTGGCGCAAGTGATCCTTCGAGCTGTTGCCGTGCGAGACATCGATCATCACCTGCTCGCGCAGGCCGGCGGCGCACAAGACGGCACAGGCGGCTTCGACATTCGCGGCGTCGAAGTTGGGTGTCTTGCCGCCGCGCAGGATCACGTGGCAGTCGTCGTTGCCGCGGGTTTCGAAGATGGCCGCCACGCCCATCTTGGTCATGCCCATGAAGGCATGCGGCGAGCGGGCCGCGAGGATCGCGTCGGCGGCGACCTTGATGCTACCTTCGGTGCCGTTCTTGAAGCCCACCGGCGAGCTCAGCCCCGAGGCGAGCTGACGATGGCTCTGGCTTTCGGTCGTGCGTGCGCCGATCGCGCCCCAGGCGATCAGATCGGCCACGTATTGGGGACTCAGCAGGTCGAGAAACTCGGTGCCGGTGGGCACGCCCTGGCGCGTCAATTCCAGCAGCAGGCGACGCGCCCGCTCCAGCCCCTCGTTGATGGCGAAGCTGCCGTCGAGGTGCGGGTCGTTGATGTAGCCCTTCCAGCCGATCGTCGTGCGTGGCTTCTCGAAGTAGGTGCGCATGACGATCAACAACTCGTCGCTCACCTTGTCGGCCACCGGCTTCAGCAACGCGGCGTACTCGAGCGCCTGCTCGTGATCGTGGATGGAGCACGGCCCGACGATCACGACCAGCCGATGGTCGGCGCCATGCAGCACGGCAGCGATCGCCTGGCGGCTGGTCTCGACGAGCGCCAGCGTGGCGTCGTCGACCGGCACGCGCTCCTGCAGCAGCGCCGGCGTGATCAGCGGTCGCACCGCGCCGATCCGGACGTCGTCGATGCGGGTCGTGTCGAGCGTGCTGTTGCGACTGCCGACTTCGCGGTCGTGCAGAGGATCGTCGAGGGCGGCCATGGGGTGCGAACGATACGCGAACGGTCCGGGCTCAGCTCGCCAGCGCGGCCTGTGCCGCGGTTCGAATCTGCGCCGCCTCCTGGACCAGGAACATGAGCCGGCGTGACAGCCACGGAATCACGTCGCGTGCCGGCAGGAGCACCGGGATCGACCCGAGCTCGCCGATGTCCGAGGCTTCCGTGGCCGGGCCGCCCGGGCCTTTCATGTCGAGCCAGGCGGAGAGCGCCGCACCGGCCTCGCGCAATGTGTCGCTCACGCTCGCGGACTGGCCCTGAGCGTCGAGTTGCACGAGCATCACGCGGACCATCGAGAGGTGGGCCATCAGGCGCTCGCCGTGGTCGAGCAGCTTGGCGATTTCTTTTACGGGCAGCCGCACGCCTTTAGGCTCGACGCGGCTGCGCCGGAGGGCGACGGCCAGGGCCGCCAGCGAGTCGTAAGCCTCGCGGCGCGCGAGCCGCTGTTCGACCGGGTCGCCCGCCTCGACACGCAACACGTGCGACGCGTAGTCGGCCAGGTTCCTGAGGACGCGGTCGATCGCCTCGCGGATGCCGCGCCGTTCCCACGAAGGAAGCACGTAGCTGAAAGACCAGGCCAGCAAGGCGCCAAGCAGCGTGTCGGCCACCCGCTCGGCAACGGCGAAACCGCTGCCTGGATTGACCAGATGCGACTGCAGCAAGGCCATCACGCTGGCGGCCGTGGCCGTCAGCCAATAGCGCTGCGTGACGAAGGCGTGGGCCACGCCGAGCGCGCCGAGAAAGACGCCGCTCAGCGATACGTGCGAGCCCCATCTCGCCAGCGCCACGACGACCAAGCATCCGAGCATCGTGCCGAGCACGCGCGCGTTGCGGCGCGCCAGCGTGTCGCCCAGCGTGCCGCGCAGGACCACGGCCACGCTGAGCACGAGCCAGTACGGATGCGAGCCCCAGGGCAGCGCCAGCGCCAGGAAATAGGCCCCGCTCAGCGCCAGCGCCATGCGCAGGGCGTGACGCAAGACCAGCGAATCGAGCCGCCAGTGCGGGCGCAGCGCGCGCAGGGGCCAGCCTTGCGTGGCGACGAACAACTGCAACTGGTCGCGGCTCAGCGGCAAGGCTTCCTGCCCGCCGCGCAGCAATCGATGAATGCCGAGAAGATCGTCGGCGAGTTGGCGAAGGCGGGTCTGCAGGGCAGGGAGCAGCCGGGCGCGAGCATCGTCCGACGCTATCGGCACGTCGGCGAACCACGCGCCGATATCGAACCGCGGCAGCGACGATTCGGCCGGCACCGTGCCGTCGCGAATCTCGATGGCGGCGCGATCGAGCTGATCGCCGATCTGGCGCAGGGCACGCGCGACGTGGTCGAGGATCGCTCGACCGGTCGCGTCGACGCCGAGCAGTTCCGCATCGAGCCGGCTGGCGAGCAGCAAATCGCGCAAGTCGATGATGCGCAGCAGGATCGCCGCATCGCGATGCCAGCGCGGGCTCTCGGGCGCCACGAACAGAAGGTCGCGCGCGGCCTGCACTCGATCGGCGAGCGTGCTCTCGCCCTTGATCCACGCGCGCAGCGGCACGGAGCGGCCTGCGTCGGGACCCATCTCCAGAACGCCGGCGCGCGAGCGGAACAAGTCGGCCGCGCCATGCAGCGTCTCGACCAGGATCAGGCTGCGATAGCGGCGCTGGCACAGCGCGCTCGAGAGCACGGCCCAGCCGAGATAGGCCAGGCTGCCGTAGCCGCTCCAGCCCGCGGCCTCGGGCGCGTGGCCCGACGGCGGCACGGCCATCGAGAAGATCAGCGACAGGATGGGCGCGAACGAAACGGCGCCCGCGCGCGCGCCCCAGGCCATCGTCATCATGGCGACGAAAGCGATCGGCGCGACCACGAACCCGAGGGCCAGCGGATAGGGCCGCAGCAGGTCGACGGCCAGCGCCGCGGCAAAGCTCAGCAGGGCCGCCGCCGAGACGCGCTGCCAGGTGCTCATGACCCGGTTGGGCACGTCGGCCAGGCTCGCGCACACGGCGCCGCTCACAACCAGCTGCGCGGCATGCGGCCCCGCGGCAATACTGACCGCGAGCTGGATCAAGCCGATGCCGAGCGCGACCGCGATGCCGTTGATGGCGTAGGCCGGCAGCAGCCGCCAGGGCCGCAGCGATGCGGGGGCTCGCAACATGCGGCGTAGTGTCCCGCAGCGAGCGGGTGACGCAGAATCGAAATCCTGCACCGCGACCGGAGCGACCCGCATGGCTGACTCTCGCCCCAGCATCGCCGACAAGCGGCGCGCCTTTCATGCCTTGCACGAAACGGGGTGCTTCGTCATTCCCAATCCGTGGGACGAGGGCAGCGCGCGCTATCTGCAATGCCTCGGCTTCAAGGCGCTCGCGACCACGAGCTCGGGCTGCGCCTGGTCGCGCGGCCACTTCGATGGCGGCCTCTCGCGCGACGCGGCGCTGGCCCACATGCACGAGATCGTCGCCGCCACCGATGTGCCTGTGAACGCCGACTTCGAGAGCGGCTTCGCAATCGACGCGAACGGCGGCAAGCGCACCGTGGTGATCGACGGCGAGACATTCATCGCTCGCTTCCTGCGGCATGTTCTGCCGCCGGGCTTCAAGCGCATCCGCCACTACGGGCTGCTCGGTGCAGCCACCAAGACCGAGCGGCTGGCCAAGGCACGCGAGGCGCTGGCCATGCCCGCGGCAAACGTTCAGGCGCGCGAGGATGCAGCCGCCTTCATCAAGCGCGTCGCGGGCATCGAGATTTCGTGCTGCCCGCATTGTCGGCTGGGGCACTGGCTGACCATCGAGGTATTGCAGGCCGCAACCGGCAGCCGCCGCGATGACGCCGTTCAGTGCAGGGGGCCACCGTGAATCGACGCAGGCTCTTCAACGTCGCTCGGATTGCTCGCCGGTCGC
>JAYSMB010000252.1:0-6440 GCA_043725065.1 Burkholderiales bacterium | reverse complement strand
AGGCGAACATCACGTCCGCGACTGCCATCGACCAGGATCCCGGCAACAGCTTCACATTTATCACCAGCAACCGGATCAAGCGTCTGAGCGCTGATCTGTCGACGATCACGCCGGTGACCGGAGGCCAGTTCAGCGGCTCCGCCGATGGCGCCGCCAACGTCGCCTCGTTCAACCAGCCGCAGGGCCTGACGCAGGATGCGGTCGGCAACCTCTACGTCGCCGACACCAACAACCACACCATTCGGCGCGTCGCCGCCGACGGCACAGTCACCACCATCGCCGGTTTGGCAGGCACCTCCGGAACGAGCGATGGCATCGGCGCCGCGGCACGCTTCAACCAGCCGACCGGGATCGCCCTCGGCCCCGACGGCGACCTCTACGTGGCGGATCGCTCGAACAACCTGATCCGCCGCGTCACCACCGCCGGCGTCGTCACGACCTATGCGGGAAGCGCTGCCGGCTTTGCCGACGGCGCGGCCGCCGTGGCGATGTTCAACGGCCCGCTGGCCGTCGCCGTCGCCGCCAACGGCGACGTGCTGGTCGCCGATTCCTCGAACAACCGCATCCGTCGCATCCTGCGCTCGGGCACGATCGCGGGTGCGGTGCAAACACTGGCCGGCAACGGCAGCTTCAGCGCCGCCGACCCGGACGGCACGGGCCCGGCCGCCGTCATTTCGTTCCCGCACGGCCTCGTCCTGCGCGGCAACACGCTGACGGTGCGCGACGAGTTCGTGCTGCGCCAGATCGACCTGACCAGCGCGGTCGTGACGACGCTTACCGGCTCGCGCACCCTCGGCGAAGGCTATGCCGACGGCAGCAAGACGACGGCGCGGATCCGCGATCTCGGCATCGGCATCACGGGCGCGCCAAATGGCGGCTTCATGCTCGCCGACGACCTGGCGTTGCGCAGCGTGAGCGCTGCCGGCGACGTGCGGACGATCGCCTCGACCGGCGCGGCCGGCATCACCGACACCGGCGTCGGCGTCCTGACGCAGATGCCCTTCGCGCTGGCGGTGAACGATCCCCAGGGGCTGACCGTCGACCCGTCCGGCAACGTCGTCATCGCCGACAACGGCACGCGGGTCGTCCGCCGTATCAGCCCGGCCGGCGTCGTGACGCTGGCGGCGGGGCTGACCGGCAGCTTCGGTGGACTCGTCGACGGCGTCGGCAGCGAAGCGCAGTTCGCGAACCTCCGCTCCGCGATCTTCAGCGACAGCACCGGCGTCCTGTACGTGTCGGACGGCTTCGGCGCGGTGCGCCGGATCGGCACCGACAACGCGACGACGCTGCTCGCCGGTGCCGGCGACGCCTTCGGCGCGGTCGACGGCGCGGCGACGACGGCGCGCTTCAACGGCATCGGCGGCTTCGCGGTCGGTGCGGGCGGCAACGTCTTCGTCGGCGATTCGGCGAACAGCGCGATACGGCGAATCGACCCCGCCGGCAACGTCACGACCTACGCCGGCGTGCTGGGGCAAAGCGCGCGGGTCGACGGGCCGATCGCGACGGCGCGTTTCATGAGCCCCGGTTCGCTGGCATTCGCGCCCGATGGCTCCTTGTACATCGTTGACGGTGGGGCCATCCGCCGCATCTCGGCCGACGGCTCGACCGTCTCGACGGTCGCGGCCGCCGGTGGGCAGGTTCGCCGCGTCGCCATCGATGCGGCCGGGACGATCTACTACGGCGATCCGAATGGCTTCTACATGCTGCAAGGAGCAACGATCACCCAGCTCATTCGCGTCACCGGCGCCAACGTCCTCGGCTCGAATCCGTCGCTGTTCACCGTATCGGACCTGGCAGTGCTCGGCCCGAAGCGCATCGTCATCCTGAGCGGTGGACAGATCCTGGTGGCCACGCTGCCCTGACGCCCGCGCGGCCCCGATACTCGCGCCTGCGCGCAACCCGCGCGCAGCGTCCTGCCGGCCGTGACCGCCGGCGCGAGTCGGAGCTTGGGCACACGCATCCTGCTGGCCGCACTGTGGCTGTTCCACGGCCTGCCGCTCACGGTCCAGGCGGCCTGCGGCAATGCCCTCGGTCGCCTTGGCTGGCATCTCGTTGCCTCGCGTCGCAAGATCGCGTTGAGGAACCTCGAGTTGTGCTTTCCGGAGCTGTCGGCAGACGCGCGCGAGCGTCTGGCGCGCGAGCATTTTCGCTGGCTCGGCCGCAGCCTGCTCGAGCGCGGCCTGCTCTGGTATGCCTCGCCGGAGAGGCTGCGTCGGCTGATCCGGGTCGAGGGTGACGTGCACCTGGCCGAACGCAGCGAGCGCCCGGTCATGTGGCTGGCGCCGCACTTCATGGGGCTCGATGTCGCGGGTGCCTCGGTGCTGCTGTTCCAGAAGCGCAAAGGCATCTCGATCTACCAGCGGCAGAGCAACAAGGTGATGGACGAAGCGCTCCGACGCGGCCGCCTGCGCCTCGGCAACGCCGAGATCTTTTCGCGCGAGGAGGCGGGCAAGGCCTTGGTGCGCGCCATCCGCCGCGGCGACGGCTTCTTCAACCTGCCCGACATGGACTTCGGCACGCGCGACGCGGCCTTCGTGCCGTTCTTCGGCGTATCCGCCGTGACGTTGCTCGCGCCGTCGCGCATGGCCAGGGCGCTCGACATGATCGTGCAGCCGGTCGTCGCCGAAATCCTGCCCGGCGGCCAGGGCTACGTCGTACGCTACGAGGAACCGTGGACCGATTTCCCCAGCGACGACCCGGTGGCCGACAGCGCACGGATGAACCGCTGGATCGAGACCGAGATCCGCCGAAATCCGGCGCAGTATCTGTGGGTGCACAGGCGCTTCAAGACCCGGCCGCCGGGCGAGCCCTCGTTGTACTGAGCCGCCCGTGTGTCTTCCTGAGCGAAGCGAAGGATCCCATCGACCGCCGAGATCCTTCACTGCGTTCAGGATGACATCGGGGCCGCGATAATCCGCGGATGCGGGTTCGCTTCACGAAGATGCAGGGTGCGGGCAACGACTTCGTCGTGCTCGATGCGACCCGCGCGCCGATCGACCTGAGCAACGCCCAGTTGAAGACGCTCGCCGACCGGCGCTTCGGCGTCGGCGCCGACCAGATCCTCGTTGTCGAGAAAGCCCGGCATGCCGGCATCGATTTCGGCTACCGCATCTTCAACGGCGGCAGCGGCGACGAGGTCGAGCACTGCGGCAACGGCGCGCGCTGTTTCGTGCGGTACGTGCGCGACAAAGGCTTGAGCGACAAGACCGCGATGTCGGTCGAGACCATGAGTCGCCGCCTCGAGCTGCGCCTTCAGCCCGACGGTCGGGTGACGGTCGACATGGGCGCGCCCGACTTCGATCCGGCGCACGTGCACTTCGACATCACCTGGCTGGCGCCGCGCGCCGCCGATTCGGGGCTGCCGCTTTGGCCGATCGAACTCGGCGAGGGACGCACCGTCGATGTCGCGGTGGTGTCGATGGGCAACCCGCACGCGGTGCAGATCGTGGCCGACGTCGATACCGCGCCGGTTGCGAGCCAGGGTCCGCGCATCGAGAAACACGTGCGTTTCACGCAGGGCGTCAACGCCGGCTTCATGCAGATCGTGTCGCGCACGGCGATACGGCTGCGCGTCTACGAGCGCGGCGCGGGCGAGACGCTGGCTTGCGGCACGGGCGCCTGCGCCGCGGTCGCGGTCGGCATTCGCCTCGGCCTGCTCGACGCGAAGGTCGATGTCGAGACGCGCGGCGGCATGCTGGCGATCGAATGGCAAGGCGGTACGTCGCCGGTGCTGATGACCGGCCCGGCCGAAACGGTTTTCGAAGGAGAAATCGAACTATGAGAAGCAAACTGTGACCACGACTCCAGGCGCACCGCCGACCGGCGTGCAAGGCATCACCGAGGCCGACATCGCGAACTATCTCGCCGCAAGCCCCGGCTTCTTCGAGCGCCATGCCGAGCTGCTCGGCTCGGTGCAGCTCGCCAACCCGCACGGGCAGCGCGCCGTCTCGCTGCAGGAGCGGCAGATGGAAATGCTGCGCGACAAGGTCAAGGGCTTCGAGCGGCAGATCATCGAGATGATTCGCAACGGCCAGGACAACGTCGCCACCGCCGACAAGCTGCATCGCTGGACGCGCGCCCTGATGCTGACCGCCAACGCGGCGGATCTGCCCGACGTGCTGGTGCGCGAGCTGAAACATCAGTTCGTGATCCCGCAAGGCGCGATTCGCGTCTGGGGCGGCGCCGAGGCCTTTTCCGGGCTCGCTTTCGCGCGCAGCGTGGGCGACGACCTGAAGAGTTTCGCGAGCAGCCTGGCCGTTCCGTACTGCGGCGCGAACACGGGCTTCGAGGCCGTGCAATGGCTCGAGACGCCGGCGCAGGCGCTGTCGATCGCGCTGATTCCGCTGCGCCACGAGAGCCTCACGGGCGCGTTCGGCCTGCTCGTGCTCGCCTCGCCCGACCCGACGCGCTACACGGCCGACATGGGCACCGAATTCCTCGCCCGCATCGGCGAGGTGGCGAGCGCGGCACTGACACGGCTGTTGCCGGCTGCGTGATGGGCTCAGGCCTCGCGGCGCCCCCTCGCGACGCCGACATCGATCGACATCTTCAATACCTCGAGGTCGAGCGTCGCCTCGCTGGCCGAACGCTTGCCATCTACGGCGAAGCCTTCGACCGGCTGCAGCGTTTCGCGCTTGCGGCCTCGGTGCCTTTGCGTCGGGCCGAGACGCAACACATTCGACGTTGGGCCGCGCAGCTTCATGGCCAGGGCCTCGCGCCGCGCAGCATCGCGATCGCGCTCTCGGCATGGCGCGGCCTGTATCGGTGGCTCGGTGGCGAACGGCTGGTCGCCGCCAATCCGGTGGAAGGCGTTCGCGCGCCTCGTGCCGCCAAGCCATTGCCCAAGGCGCTCTCGGTCGACCACGCCGTGGCGCTGGTCGAGCATCGCAGCGTCGGCGGCAATCCGATGCTCGCCGCACGCGATGCCTGCGTCGCCGAGCTGCTCTACGGCTGTGGCCTGCGGGTAGGTGAACTGGTCGGCCTCGATGTCATCGCCAGCGCAGGCGCCGCAGGCTGGATCGACGCCGCCGATGCCAGCGCCCACGTGCTCGGCAAGGGCAGCAAGCGGCGCAGCGTGCCGGTAGGCAAGCCGGCGTTGAAGGCGCTCGAAGCGTGGCTGGCCGTGCGCGGCGAGGCCGCACGGCCGGGCGAGGTGGCGCTGTTCGTCGGCCAGCGCGGCACGCGGCTCACGCCGAGCCAGGTGCGCGCACGCCTGAAGGCGCAGGCCATCGCCGCCGGCGTGCCGGCGCACGTGCACCCGCACATGCTGCGCCACTCGTTCGCGTCGCATCTGCTGCAGTCGAGCGGCGACCTGCGCGCCGTGCAGGAGCTGCTGGGCCACGCCAACATCGCGACGACGCAGGTCTACACCAAGCTCGACTTCGGCCACCTCTCGAAGGTGTACGACGCAGCGCATCCGCGCGCGAAGAAGCGCAGTCCGGGCCAAAGGTGAGATGAAGACCATCCGCCTGCGCCCCGGCAAGGAGCGCTCGCTGCTGCGCCGCCACCCCTGGGTGTTCGAAGGCAGCGTCGCAAGTGGCAAGGCCGATTCCGGCGAGACGGTTCGCGTCGAAGGCAGCGACGGCGAGTTTCTCGCGTGGGCCGCGTACAGCCCCGAGTCGATGATCCGCGTGCGCGCCTGGAGCTTCGACGAAGCCGAGCGCATCGACGCCGCGTTCTTCGCCCGGCGGATCGCCGCGGCGGTCGCGATTCGCGCCCGCCTGCCGATTGCGAGTGACGGCCTGCGCCTCGTTCATGGCGAGTCCGACGGCCTGCCTGGCCTTGTCGTCGATCGCTATGGCGACACCTTGTCGGCGCAGTTCCTGTCGGCCGGCGCCGAGCGCTGGAAAGCGACGATCGCCGACGCGCTGATGAAAGCGACCGGCGCTGCGGGTCTCTACGAACGCAGCGACACCTCGTCGCGACAGCGCGAAGGCCTGGCCGCCGCGAGCGGCTGGCTGCGCGCGGGCAGCGCGAACGACGAAGCGCCCACCGAAGTCACGATCCGGGAGCACGAGTGGCAGCTCGGGCTCGATGTGGCCAGCGGCCACAAGACCGGCTTCTATCTCGACCAGCGCGACAACCGCAAGCTGTTCGCCGAGACGGTTCGCCACTTCGGCTTCGAGCGCGTGTTGAATTGCTATTGCTACACCGGCGGCTTCAGCGTGGCCGCGCTCGCCGGCGGCGCGGCGCATGTGACCGGCGTCGACTCGTCGGGCCCCGCGCTCGAGCGGGCGATCGCCAACGTCGCGCGGAACGGCTTCGATGACGCGCGCCACGAAGTGCTCGACGCCGACGTCAACCAGACCTTGCGCATGATGCTCGAAGCGAAGCAGAGCTTCGACGCGATCGTTCTCGACCCGCCCAAGCTTGCGCCGACCGCCACGCATGCCGAACGCGCGGCGCGTGCCTACAAGGACATCAACCGCCTCGCCTTCATG
>JAYSMB010000251.1:0-2905 GCA_043725065.1 Burkholderiales bacterium | reverse complement strand
GGCGGCGCGTTGCAGATGCCGCACGAGCCGGCCAACCTCAACCTCGACCTGGCGCTGATCGGCGAGGCCTTCGTCGTCGTCGTCGTGGGCGGCATGGGCTCGGTCGTCGGCGCCTTCGTCGCGGCGGTGCTGATCGCGATGGTCAAGGCCTTCTGCATCGCCGCCGGCGATGTCTCGGTGTTCGGCGCGCCGTTTCCGCTCAGCAAGCTGACGCTGGTCGCCGAGTTCCTGGTCATGGCCGTCGTGCTCGTCTGGCGGCCCTGGGGCTTGTTCGGCAAGCCGCAGGCGGTGGTGCGCGGCCAGGGTGCGATCGAGCCGCCGCTCAGGCCGCTGCCGGTCGTGTGGCGACGCGCCGGCTGGATTGCGCTGGCGGCGCTCGCCCTCGTCGCCTTGCTGAACGCGCCGGCGCCTTACGCGCTCGTGCTGATGATCGACGTGCTGATCGCCGTGCTCTTCGCCGCCAGCCTGCACTTCCTGATGGGCTCGGCCGGCATGCATTCGTTCGGCCATGCCGCGTACTTCGGGCTCGGCGCCTACGGCGCGGCCTTGTGCTTCAAGGCGCTCGGCCTGCCGATGGAGGCGTCGTTGCTGCTCGCGCCGCTGCTCGCCGCGATCGGCGCCTTCGTGTTCGGCTGGTTCTGCGTGCGCCTTTCGGGTGTCTACCTGGCGATGCTGACGCTCGCCTTCGCACAGATCGTCTGGTCGGTCGTCTTCCAGTGGGACGCCCTGACCGGCGGCAGCAACGGCCTGGTCGGCATCTGGCCCTCGGCCTGGCTGGCGCCCAAGCCGGCCTACTACCTGCTCGTACTCGTCTGCACGGTGGCCGGCTGCGGCCTGCTGGTGCGCATGCTGCACGCGCCCTTCGGCCTGGCCTTGCGCGCCAGCCGCGATTCGCCGCTGCGCGCGGCGGCGATCGGCATCCGCGTGCCGCGACTGCAGTGGGCGGCTTTCGTCGTCGCCGGCACGATCGCCGGCCTGGCCGGTTCGCTCTTCGCCTTCGCGAAAGGAACGATCTCGCCCGAGACGCTCGGCGTCGGCAAGTCGGTCGACGGCCTCGTCATGGTGCTGCTCGGCGGCGTGCAGGCGGTCTCCGGCCCCTGGGCCGGCGGCGCGCTCTTCACCTGGCTGCAGGACACGGTGGCGCGGCAGACCGACTACTGGCGGGCGCTGCTCGGCATCGTCATGCTGGCGCTGGTGCTCGTGTTTCCGCTCGGCGTCGCCGGCGGGTTGAAGCGCATCTTCATTCGCGACGATGGCGTGACTCCCTCTCCCCGCACGGCGGGAAAAGGGCCGGGGTGAGGGGTGGTGGCGCACGCTCACCCTCACCCCGTCCCTCTCCCGCAAGCGGGGGAGGGAGAACCTCTGCTCGCCGTGCGCGGCCTCTCGAAGTCGTTCGGCGGCGTGCGTGCGGTCGAGGACGTGAGCTTCACGCTCACGGCCGGCGAAATGCTGGCCCTGATCGGCCCGAATGGCGCCGGCAAGACGACCTGCTTCAACATTGCCTCTGGCCAGCTCGCGCCCGACGCCGGCTCGGTCAAGCTCGGCGGCACCGAGCTGGTCGGCCTGCGCCCAGATCAGATCTGGCGGCAGGGCGTGGGCCGAACCTTCCAGATCGCCGAGACCTTCGCCTCGCTGACGGTGGTCGAGAACGTGCAGCTCGCGCTGCTCTCGAACGCCGGCCGCGTCTTCGGCTTCTGGCAGCCGGCCCGCATTCAATTTCGGGCCGAGGCGATCGCCCTGCTCGACAGCGTCGGCATGGCGGCGCAGGCCGATCGCGCGACCTGCGTGCTGGCCTACAGCGACGTCAAGCGCGTCGAGCTGGCGATCGCGCTGGCGCACAAGCCGCGCCTCCTGCTGATGGACGAGCCGACCGCCGGCATGGCGCCGCGCGAGCGGATCGAACTGATGCGGCTGACCGCGCAGATCGCGCGCGAGAAATCGATCGGCGTGCTCTTTACCGAACACGACATGGACGTGGTGTTCGAACATGCCGACCGCATCCTGGTGCTCAACCGTGGCAGCCTGATCGCTGAGGGCTCGCCGGAAGAAGTTCGTGGAAATCCGCAGGTTCGCGCCATCTATCTCGGCGAAGGCCTCGTCTACGACGCGCGCCACCGCGAGGGAGCGGGCGCATGAAGCTGTCAGTCGAAGGCCTCAACAGCTTTTACGGCCCGGCGCACATCCTGTTCGATATCGCGCTCGAAGTCGGTGAGGGCGAGGTGGTCGCATTGCTCGGCCGCAACGGCGCCGGCAAGTCGACCACGTTCCGCTCCATCGTAGGCCTGGTGCAAAATCGTTCCGGGCGCATCCTGTTCGAAGGCAAGGACGTGTCGAGCGAGCCGACGCATGCGATCGTGCGTGGGGGACTTGGCTATGTGCCGGAGGAGCGGCGCATCTTCACGGATCTGACGGTCGAGGAAAATCTCGAAGTCGGCAAGCAGCCGAAGCGGCCGAATGCGCCATACTGGACCCGTGAAAAGCTGTTCACGCTGTTTCCGAATCTCGGCGAAATGCGCAACCGGCCGGGCGGACGAATGAGCGGCGGCGAGCAGCAGATGCTGACGATCGCGCGCACGCTGATGGGCAATCCCTCGCTGGTGCTGCTCGACGAGCCCTCGGAGGGCCTGTCGCCCAAGATCGTCGAGCAGATGGTCGATGCCATTCTGGCGATGAAGAAGGAAGGCGTCAGCATCGTGGTGTCGGAGCAGAATCTGCATTTCGCGCGGCTGATCTCGGATCGCGCTTACATCATCGAGCGCGGCAAAATCTGTTTCGGTGGCACCATGGCCGAACTCGACGCGCGGCCGGATATCCGGGACGCGCATTTGTCATTGTGATCTGCGGAAGGAAGAGGCGGGGAGCGAACATGGGAAGGAGTGTTTTGCCGAAGCGAAGCGTTAAGCCG
>JAYSMB010000250.1:0-2081 GCA_043725065.1 Burkholderiales bacterium | reverse complement strand
GCGCCGCACGACATGAAGAACGTGCTCGACAAGGCACGCGCCGCGGCGCGTGAAAGAGGCCTTTCGGAAGACCGCTTCATGGCCTGCGAGCGCGGCGCGAGCTTCGGCTACAACAACCTCGTCTCCGACATGCGCGGTCTGGCGATCATGCGCGAGACGAATGCGCCGGTCGTGTTCGACGCGACACACTCCGTTCAGTTGCCGGGCGGCCAGGGAACGTCGTCGGGCGGGCAGCGCGAGTTCGTTCCGGTGCTGGCGCGCGCCGCGGTCGCGGTCGGCGTGGCGGGCGTCTTCATGGAGACGCACCCCGATCCGAAGAACGCGATGTCCGACGGGCCGAACGCGGTGCCGCTCCAGTACATGAAGGCCTTGCTCGAGCAACTCGTCGCGCTCGACCGCGTCACCAAATCGCAGCGCTTCCTCGAGCACGAGTTCGGCGCGTTTTGATTCACCGTATTCGTATTTCATAGGAAGAGCATGAGCGCCATCGTCGACATCGTCGGCCGCGAGATCCTGGACAGCCGCGGCAACCCCACCGTCGAGTGCGACGTGCTTCTCGAGTCGGGAACGATGGGCCGCGCCGCCGTGCCCTCGGGCGCCTCGACCGGCTCGCGCGAGGCGATCGAGTTGCGCGACGGCGACATGTCGCGCTACGGCGGCAAGGGCGTACTGAGAGCCGTCGAGCACATCAACACCGAGATGAGCGAAGCGGTTCTCGGGCTCGACTCGAGCGAGCAGGCCTTTCTCGACCGGACGCTGATCGATCTCGATGGCACCGAGAACAAGAGCCGGCTAGGCGCCAACGCGACGCTCGCCGTCAGCATGGCGGTGGCGCGCGCGGCGGCCGAGGAATCGGGCTTGCCGCTGTACCGCTACTTCGGCGGCTCCGGCGCGATGCAGATGCCGGTGCCGATGATGAACGTGGTCAACGGTGGCGCGCACGCCAACAACAACCTGGACCTCCAGGAGTTCATGATCATCCCGGTCGGTGCGCCTTCGTTTCGCGAAGCGATGCGCTACGGCGCCGAGACCTTCCACGCGCTGAAGAAGATCATCGACGGGCGCGGCATGAGCACCGCGGTCGGCGACGAAGGCGGCTTCGCGCCGAGCGTCGCCAGCCACGAGGCCGCGATCCAGATGATCCTCGAGGCGATCGAGAAAGCGGGCTACCAGGCGGGCTCGCAGATCGCCATCGGCCTAGACTGCGCCGCCAGCGAGTTCTACAAGGAAGGCCAGTACCGGCTCGAAGGCGAAGGTCTCACTCTCTCCGCCGGCGAATGGATAGACACGCTGGCGAGCTGGGTGGACAAGTACCCGATCATCTCGATCGAAGACGGCATGGCCGAAGGCGACTGGGACGGCTGGAAGCTGCTCAACGACAGGCTGGGTGCCAGGGTACAGCTGGTAGGCGACGACATCTTCGTCACCAACCCGAAGATCTTGAAGGAAGGGATCCAGAAAAAGGTCGCCAACTCGATTCTGATCAAGATCAATCAGATCGGCACGCTGACCGAAACCTTCGCCGCGATCGAGATGGCCAAGCGCGCCGGCTGGACTTCGGTGATCAGCCATCGCTCGGGCGAGACCGAAGACTCGACGATCGCCGACATCGCCGTCGGCACCAACGCCGGTCAGATCAAGACCGGATCGCTGAGCCGCTCGGACCGGATGGCCAAGTACAACCAGCTGCTGCGCATCGAAGAAGACCTGGGCGACGTGGCGGCGTATCCGGGCCGCTCGGCGTTCAACCAATTGACCTAGCAACGCCGGCGTGCGCATCGTCACTTTTGCCCTCGCCCTGTTGCTCGTGCTCGTTCACGTCGAGCTCTGGTTCGGCAAGGGCGGCGTGCCGCGGATGGTCGAGTTGCAATCCAAACTCGCGGCGCAGCAAGCGAACAACGACACTGCGCGCCGCCGCAACGAGCAGCTTTCGGCCGAGATCAGCGACCTGAAGGAAGGTCTCGAGATGGTCGAAGAAAAGGCGCGCTTCGAACTCGGCATGGTCAAGCCCGACGAGATCTTCGTTCAGCTCTCGCCGCCGCGGCGTTGAGCGACATCCCGCTGCTCGACGCGGCGGCGCC
>JAYSMB010000249.1:0-3379 GCA_043725065.1 Burkholderiales bacterium | reverse complement strand
CCGCCGCACGCAGCCAGCCGATCCGGTCGGTGCGGTGGCGTTCGGCATGGCGGCGTGACGACATGGGCGGAGCATGCCAGACGGACCGCAAAATTAATTTGTTCCTGCGCAACACTCGCCGTCAAAGATGCGCCACCTGCTCACCTGGTTGACGAGGCGGGAAACCCCGAAGTGGTTTCTCGCGTCGGCCGCCTCGCTTGTCCTCGGCGGGGCGTGGCTGTTCTTCGGAGTCGTTGAAGACGTGGTCACCGGCGATCCGCTGGTGCAGGTCGACGTGCTCGTTCACGACACGGTTCGAACCCTGCGCAGCGCCGGCGCCGACAGCTTCTTCGTCGCGGTCACCGAACTCGGAGACCTCCAGGTCCTCGGCCCCGTCATCGCGGCGGTGCTGGGCTGGCTCGTCTTCGGGCGCCACTGGCTCGCCGCCACCTACTGGCTTGCCGCGGTGGGCGTGGCCGAAGCGCTGGTGAAGGTCATCAAACTCGCGCTGCACCGGCCCCGACCCGGCGCCTTGTACGCCGGTCTGGAGCAGTTCTCGTTTCCGAGCGGGCATGCCACGTTGAGCGTCGTCGTCTACGGCTTTCTCGCCCTCATGCTGGCGGCGCGAGCGTCGACCCGGCTGCGCGTTGTCATCGCGTCGGCGACGGTGCTGCTCGTTGGTGGCATCGCCTTGTCCCGGCTCTATCTGGGCGCGCACTGGATGTCGGACGTGGTGGGTGGCCTGAGCTTTGGCGCGGCCTGGGTCGCAGCCCTGGCCATCGCTTACCTGTATCAGCGCCGAGACGTGTTCCGTACCGGCAGTCTCGCTTTGGTCGCGCTTGCGACCCTGGCGGTGGCCGGGGCGATGCACATCGGCGGCAGCCATGGCGCCGATCTGCTTCGCCACGCAGCCGCTAGCTTCCCGCCGACACCCCGTAGGTGAAGACGAGCGCAGCATCGACAAAGGTGCTGGCAAGCGGCCCGCTCGTGGCCTTGAGGCGCCCGGCGCCGAGGCGCAGCGCGATCGCCGGCGTGACTTGCAAACCTGCGTAAACGCGCGGCTGAAAGAGCGTCCCGCCGCTGACAACGCCGCCGCCGCCGGACGCGCCCGCGAGCAGCTCCGCGCCGGCGTGAAAGCGCGGCCCGAAACGTTGCATCCATCCCGCGCCGACGAGTCCGCCCGAGTATCCGCTCGCGTTGCCACCGGCTGCGCTCAGTGCTTCGCCGCTGACGTAGAAACCCGGCGTCAGGAAGCGATCGATCTTCAACGTGATGGCGCGCAAGGAGCGTGTGCTGCCATCCGTGCGCGGCGCGTCGTGGGCGATTGCGCCGGCGCTGAAGTCGGTGCGTGACGAGCGCGCCGCGATGCCATCGCTGTCCGGGCTGTCGATGGCCCAGACCAGCGCCGCAGAACCCTGCACGGCGCGGAAGTTGCCGTTCGGCGCGCGCGCCGCGCCGGCTTCGAGGGAGACGCCGATTTCGTTGCTCAGGCGCACGACGCCGTACACGGCGGCCTTCGCGAGCAGGCCGCCGCCGGTCGACACGCCGCCGCCACCACTCGCGCCAATCGCGATCCGGCCGCCGAGCGTCACGCGGTTGCGCACGACTTCCGTTTCGAGCCCCACGGTAGCGAGAACTTCCGCATAGCCGCCGACCCCGCCGCGCGCGGCACGATTGGCTTCGATGCCCCAGAAGGCGTTTTGCCCCCAGGCCTGCTCGGCGCGAATGCCGAGCAGGCTGATCGAACGCGGCAGCGGCTCGCCGTCGCGCAGCAGCTTGCCGGCCGGCGTCCGGTAGGCGCCGCCGACGAACTGGATGCGGTCGAAGCCGACTCCGGCGCGCCCGCCCGAGAGAATCGGATCGCCCAGGCGCTCGGCAGGAACGAAGCGGAAATCGTTGCTCGCGTTGACGACCAGGCCGATTTGCGTGCTGTCGACCAGGCCATTCGAGAAGCGCACGCGCGAGACCGAGACGCCGAGCGCGACGGCGCCCAGATCCCAGACCAGATCGGCGTGCGGTCGCAGCATCAGGCCACTGCCCCGCGACGCACCGCCGCCACCTCCACCGCCAACGTAAATACCGAGTTCGACGCCGACCGGTCCGAACACACGCTGCCGCCACGCCGCTTCGCCGCCGAGAGTGAAGAAGCCGCCACGATCTCCGCTCACGGCGCCATAGACGGCGGGGCCGAGTGACAGGCCGGGCACCCCGCCGATATCGACGAGGTAGCTCGCGCCGGCCAGGCCGACGCGCTCGCCGTCGCCGGCGAATCGAATCCGTTCGATGCCGAAACGGGCGTGTGCCGAAGGAATCGCGAGGGACGATTCATCACCGTGCGCCGCGGCGACGAGACCAAAGCCTAGAACCAGAGCGAGCACGCGAGATCGGAACATTCGGGACGGGTATGCAACGAGCGACGGGCTATTGTGTGGCGCCGCCGAGGCAGGCTACGATGCTTGGGCCAACGCTTGCCGGAAGGCCGCCGCCATGCTCATCGTCACTGGTTCCATCGCTGCTCGTGCCGATACCTTCGAGGCCTTGCGCGCGGCGAGTCTCGAGCACGTCGCGCGGTCGCTCGGCGAGCCCGGCTGCCTCGAGCACGGCGTGGCGGTCGATGCGAACGATGGTCTGCGTCTCATCTTCTTCGAGCGCTGGGTCGACCGGGCCGCGCTCGACGCGCACTTCAAGGTGCCGGCGTCACGGGCCTTCGCGGCGCAGGCCGGTCAGCTCGCCGCTCGTTCGCCCGACCTTGCGATCTACGAGGCGAGCGAAATCAGTTTGCGCTGATCCAGGCCGTCACGTCGTCGAGCACCGACGCCAGGCCGCGCAGCGGCCGGGCGAAGGCGCCGGCCAGCAGGGTGTGCGTGACGCCGTCGTACATCTTCAGGTCGACCGGTACGCCGGCGCCGCGCAGCTTCGCCGCCATCGCCAGCGTGCTGCGCTGCGGGCTCACGACCTTGTCGTTGACCGGCGCGGCGAGAAATGCTTTGAGCGAACCCGTGGTCGCGTAGTCGATCGGCTGCGTCCCGGGCGGGTAGTCGGGATGAAAGAACACCGGCCGCGCCGGCGAGTCGGGTCCCAGCGGCAGGAACTCGTACGCGCCGGCCAGGCCGATCCAGCCGGCGAGTTCGCCCGGCTTGTGCCCCACGCCAGCGAGCCAGCGCGGATCGAGCGCGAGCATGGCCGCGTTGTAGCCGCCGGCACTGTGGCCCATGACGAAGACCCGGCGCGGGTCGCCACCGAGCGCTCTGGCGTGCTCCAGGCCGTAGGCGAGCGCCGCCGCGCTGTCCTCCAGAAAGCTCGGGTAACGCACTTCGGGATAGAGCCGGTAGTCGGCCACCAGCATCAGCACGCCGCGCGAGGCGAGCGCTTCGCCGACGAACTTGTACTCGGCGCGCTC
>JAYSMB010000248.1:0-2108 GCA_043725065.1 Burkholderiales bacterium | reverse complement strand
GGTGCACGACATGGTGTACGACATCATGAACGACTCGCAGCGCAAGAACTACGAAGAAACGCTCGAGTGCGACTTCTCGTTCGAGATCCAGGGCCTGGCGCGCTTTCGTGTCAACGCTTTCAACCAGAACCGTGGCGCCGGCGCCGTGTTCCGGACCATTCCCTCGAAGATCCTGACGCTCGAGCAGCTGAACTGCCCGCCGGTCTTCGCCGAACTGTCGATGAAGCCGCGCGGCATGGTGCTGTGTACCGGCCCGACCGGTTCGGGCAAGTCGACCACGCTCGCAGCGATGGTCAACCATCTCAACGAGAACGAGTTCGGCCACGTGCTCACGGTCGAAGACCCGATCGAGTTCGTGCACGAGTCGAAGAAGTGCCTGATCAACCAGCGCGAGGTCGGGCCGCACACGCTCAGCTTCGCGAACGCGCTTCGCTCGGCGTTGCGCGAGGACCCCGACGCCATCCTGGTGGGCGAAATGCGCGACCTCGAAACGATCCGCCTCGCGCTGACTGCCGCCGAGACGGGCCACCTGGTGTTCGGCACGCTGCACACCTCGAGCGCGGCCAAGACGGTGGACCGCATCGTCGACGTGTTCCCCGCGGCCGAAAAGGAAATGGTGCGCTCGATGCTTTCCGAATCGCTGATCGGCGTGATCTCGCAGACGCTGTGCAAGACCAAGGACGGGTCGGGGCGGGTCGCGGCGCACGAGATCATGCTGGGCACGGCGGCGATCCGCAACCTGATCCGCGAGAGCAAGATCGCGCAGATGTACTCGGCGATCCAGACCGGCAATGCCATCGGCATGCAGACGCTCGACCAGAACCTCGCCGACCTGGTGCGGCGTAATATCGTCGCCCCGGCGGAAGCACGCAGCAAGGCCAAGTTCCCCGAGAACTTCCCGGGCTGAAAGACGAAGGTTCAACATGGAACGCGACCAGGCATCGAAATTCGTCAACGACCTGCTGCGCCTGATGGTGTCGCGCCAGGGCTCCGACCTCTTTCTCACGGCCGACTTCCCGCCGGCGATCAAGGTCGACGGCAAGGTCACCAAGGTCTCGCCGCAGCCGCTCACCGGCCAGCACACGCTGGCGCTGACGCGTTCGATCATGAACGACAAGCAGGCGGCCGAGTTCGAGCGCACCAAGGAGTGCAACTTCGCCGTCGCGCCGCAAGGCATCGGCCGCTTTCGCGTCAATGCGTTCGTGCAGCAGGGCTTCGTCGGTTTGGTCATGCGGACGATTCCGCTGGTCGTGCCGACGATCGACGCCATGAACCTGCCGCACATCCTGAAGGACGTGGCGCTGACCAAGCGCGGCCTCGTCATCTTCGTCGGCGCCACCGGCTCGGGCAAGAGCACCTCGCTGGCGGCCATCGTCGATCACCGCAACGAGAACTCGTACGGCCACATCATCACGATCGAAGACCCGGTCGAGTTCGTCCACGCGCACAAGAACTGCATCATCACCCAGCGCGAAGTCGGCATCGACACCGACGACTGGGACATCGCGCTGAAGAACAGCCTGCGCCAGGCGCCCGACGTCATCCTGATGGGCGAGATCCGCGATCGCGAGACCATGGAGCACGCCGTCGCCTTCGCCGAGACCGGCCACCTCTGTCTGGCGACGCTGCACGCCAACAGCGCCAACCAGGCGCTCGACCGGATCATCAACTTCTTCCCGGAAGAACGGCGCGCCCAGCTGCTGATGGACCTCTCGCTCAACCTCAAGTCGCTCATCTCGCAACGCCTGTTGCCGCGCCAGGAAGGCAAGGGGCGGGTCGCTGCGGTCGAGATCATGCTCAACACGCCTTTGATCAGCGACCTGATCTTCAAGGGCGAGGTCGCCGAGATCAAGGAAATCATGAAGCGCTCGCGCGAGCAGGGCATGCAGACCTTCGACCAGAGCCTGTTCGACCTCTACGAGGGCCAGGTCGTGACCTACGAAGACGCCCTGCGCAACGCCGATTCGGTGAACGACCTGCGCCTTCAGATCAAGCTGCACAGCCAGCGCGCGCGCAGCAGCGACCTCACCGCCGGCACCGAGCACATGCACGTCGTCACCTGACCGCGCTCCGGCGCGGCGCCGGGGCTTGTCGCACGACGCCGGGTA
>JAYSMB010000247.1:0-2426 GCA_043725065.1 Burkholderiales bacterium | reverse complement strand
GATATGGCTGTGGCTAAAGCTGACGGGGAGGTCGCCTCGAGGTCAGCATACGGACCTCCTGGCGCGCAAATGTATGGCCTGCACGCTGACTAGCGCTTCTTCACCGTGACCACTCCATTCTCCAAGGTTGCTACCGCACCGTGCTTGGCCGCCATGTCGGCCAACGCGCTCGACCAGGAGACGTTTTCGTAGCGGACAGTCTCGTTGCCGCCGACGATCGACGAATCGATGACCAATTTGCAGCCACAGTAGCTGGCCATCGACTCGAACTGTTCCCTGAGCGTTAGATCGCTCATCACTATGCCCATCTTGGCGTTGGGATCAAAGCGAGGGAGAGGCTGCGCTTTTAGTCTCTCGACCATTGCTCGGATTGACTCGGCCGACTCAACAGGAGCGGAGGCAGTATGCGGGGGAGGGTCGATATGGACCTTCGCCACCGTTGCGGCTCCCTCGGCGCATGGTTGCTCCTGATACTTGATTGCGCCGTCAGGGCCCTTGCACTTGTACGCGTCTGCCCATGAGCACTGCGCACAAAGTGCGAGAGTCAAGACAACCAGGCTTTTCCTCAGGGTCATTGATCCCTCCTGTTGCAACCTCTCTAGCCAAAGGAAAAACGACTGTTCTCAACCGGCAGCTTACTTCGAGTAGCTCGGCCGCGCGTGGCGTAAGAGTGCCGCTCAAACTTCGCCGGAACCGGCGTCGCGGACGAGGTCGGGAAGCTGCCGGTCACCCCGTTGAAGGGAACGGTCAGCTTCAGACTGGGCACGGTCGTTCAACACCGGTGCCGAAAATGAAGGTCCCACCTACGACCAGACACCGGCTCTTCGTCCGTATCGGCCGTCGCGCCATCGCCTCGGATACTGTCAGGCCCAGATTCCCGCTTCAATCACAGCGCGGATGGCTTGCTCGTCGGGCAGAGACGCGACGTTCCATCGAACAAGCCTGACGCCAGCTGCTTTGGTCGCCGCGTCCTTCTTTCGATCCGTATCTGATCTTGCCTTGGCCTCATGGGACTTGTCATCAAGCTCGACTGCGAATAGAACGGTTGAGTCCTTCGAGCAGACGACGAAATCGTAGCTGAGCCGGTTGATTCGGTTGTTCCACTCGCGGAAGTTGAAGCCCTTCTTCACGCCGAGGACTCGAGACACTTGGACCTGAGCCAGCACGATGTGTTCTGGGAGTACCTTGACCATGCGGTGGTAGAGGATCTGTTCTGGTGCCGAGAGCAGCTTCTTCGCGTAGAACGGCCACGGGTCGTCGCCCCTGCCAGACTTCCTTCGACTGGCAGCGGCTACCAGGAGCCCGAGGATGATCAGCGCGACGACAATGAACAGAAGAGTCTTCAAGGTGTTCCTCGCAGGGAATGCGGCTCCCAACGCGAACAGCCATTGTGCTGGTGGGTCGACACATGAATCGAAATCGGGAACGAAAACCAAGCAGGGCCGTCGCGTGCGCATTCCTGACCGCGGCACGCTCTTACAGCTTGGATCGCCGAGCCGAGGGCAGCCTGAGACAAGCTCCAGCCATTCGAGTTCGGCGCCCCAATGACAGCGGTCGCCAAAACCGGACATTGATACTCAACCTAGTCGGCGCAACGCTGCATCCAGCCGCGCATGCGCCTGGTACCGGGCCAGATAGTCTCGCTCGCTGCGGCCGCCCTTGGCGCGAATCAGGTCCACCAGTGCACGGCGCGCATCGTCCTGCCATTCGCCGAGATCGAGCAGCGCGAGAATCGGCGCCAGACGACGCCAGGCCTCGCGTTGGTCCGGCGAGAAGCCGCGCAGCGATGCGAGCGCGCAATGGTGCAGCAGCTCGGTGCTGACCTCGTCGACAGCGCGCTCCCGGTCCGAACCCGCCCGGGCCGAAAGGAAGGCCCCTGAGCGCAACCCCAACGTGGCCAGCGGAAACAGCGGCAAGGGGCGCGCCGGCTCGAGATCGAAGAACAAGTGCCGCTCCGCGAGGCGGCGCAGCCTTGCGGCTCGGGTGCGATGGCGCGGATTCCGTTCCGCGCGCGAGAGCTCGTTGCGGGCCAGCCTCGCGGTCGCGGGATCTCGCGGCTGAAAGCCGACCTTGGCGTAGAACCACCAGGCGCCGGATTCGAGCGCTTCGTCGTTGCCGAGCTGATACGGGTCGAGGCTGAACGAGGTGGTACCGAACACGTGCCGCAGCGTGGCCAGCCAGCGCGCGAGCGTGAACGCCGCTTCGCCACCGCGAAAGGTGTCGAAGGTGTTAAACGAAAGCTCCGCGCTGCAACCGACGATATCGGCCTGGTGGTAGCCGACGGGCACGCCGTTGCGCAGCGTCAGGCCGCCGTAGTGTGACGCCACGGCGTGGCGCCGTTGCGGGATCACGCCGACGAGCGCCATGGCCAGGCCATCACCATGGTCGACGATCCACGCGTCGCGCGCGTCTGCGAACGAGAAGGC
>JAYSMB010000246.1:0-1837 GCA_043725065.1 Burkholderiales bacterium | reverse complement strand
CGGCGGCGCAGTCGGCGCTGGCGCGCGTCGCGGCGCATCCCAAGCTGTCTGCCGACACCGAGGAGATCGTGTCGCGGGCGCTGGCCGGGGCTTGAGATGGCGGCGTGCAAGCCAGCGAGGAAGAACGCGTTCTACGCGCAGTCGGGCGGCGTCACGGCCGTCATCAACGCTTCGGCCTTCGGCGTCATCGAGACGGCGCGCGCGCACCGCGACCGCATCGGCACCGTCTACGCCGGCCGCAACGGCATCATCGGCGCGCTCACCGAAGAGCTGATCGACACGAACAAGGAATCGGCGGCGGCGATCCGCGCGCTGCGCTCCACACCTTCGGGCGCCTTCGGCTCGTGTCGCTACAAGCTGAAGTCGCTGGACACCAACCGCCGCGAGTACGAGCGCCTGATCGAGGTCTTCAAGGCGCACGACATCGCCTGGTTCTTCTACAACGGCGGCGGCGATTCGGCCGACACCTGCTACAAGGTAAGCCAGCTCTCCGAGAGCATGGGCTATCCGCTGCAGGCGATCCATGTCCCCAAAACGGTCGACAACGATCTGCCGATCACCGACTGCTGTCCGGGCTTCGGCTCGGTCGCCAAGTACGTCGCCGTCTCGGCGCTCGAAGCCTCGTTCGACGTGCGCTCGATGGCGCGCACCTCGACGAAGGTGTTCGTGCTCGAGGTGATGGGCCGCCATGCCGGCTGGATCGCCGCGGCCGGCGGCCTGATCGAATGGCGCGGCATCCCGGTCGCGATCCTGTTTCCCGAAATCGAGTTCGACGAGAAGAAGTTCATCGCCCGCGTCGACGCGCTCGTCAAGCGGCATGGCTATTGCACGGTCGTCGTTTCCGAAGGCGCGCACTACGCCGACGGGCGCTTCCTCGCCGAGCAGGGCTCGCGCGACGCCTTCGGCCACACCCAGCTCGGCGGTGCGGCGCCGGTCGTCGCAAACATGATCAAGAACGCGCTCGGCCACAAGTTCCACTGGGCCGTCGCCGACTACCTGCAGCGAGCGGCGCGGCACATCGCCTCGAAGACCGACGTGAAGCAGGCCTACGACCTCGGCAAGCGCGCCGTCGAGCTGGCCCTGAAGGGCGCCAACGCCGTCATGCCGACGATCGAGCGCGTGTCCGACGTGCCCTATCGCTGGAAGATCGGTGTCGCCGACCTGGCCGACGTGGCCAACGTCGAGAAGTTGATGCCGCGCGACTTCATCAGCGAAGACGGCTTCGGCATCACGGAGAAGTGCCGCCGCTATCTCGAGCCACTGATCGCGGGCGAGGACTATCCGGCCTACCGACATGGCTTGCCGGTGTACGCGACGCTGAAGAACGTCGCGGTGGCGAAGAAGCTGCCCGAGTTCGCGATGAAATGAAGTTTCTCCCTCTCCCGCACGCGGAAGAGGGCCGGGGTGAGGGTCGCGCCCGATCCTGGCTCCGCTAGAATGCGTGGCTTCGCTCCGGCTTCGGCCAGAGCTACGCCGGCGTAGCTCAGTTGGTAGAGCAGCGCATTCGTAATGCGAAGGTCGGGAGTTCGACTCTTCTCGCCGGCACCATAGGTAAATCGAGGGCTGGCAATCTGCTGGTCCTTGTCGTTTTTCGGGCCCATGTAAGCATCCGTGTAAGCAGTTTGCCAAGCCGAATCGTCTAGCGGCTCGGACAGGCCCGAGGGCCTACGCCTTGGAGCTCTCATCCGTTGTCAGGGTGGGGCGTCGGCGGGCGAATCGCTGCGGGGTTGCGGACCTATCAGCCGCGGAGGTGGAAGCGGCCGCCGGGCGACGCGCCGTGAGCGTCTTGCCGTCCCACCTTGCTTACCGGGTATAGGCGCATGAGGATGGTGTCCAC
>JAYSMB010000245.1:0-9544 GCA_043725065.1 Burkholderiales bacterium | reverse complement strand
AAAAATCTTCAGCGCCTCGATGAAGGCGATGCCTTGGCGGCGCGAGCCGCGCAGGTCGAAGCTGAACACCGAGCCGCAGCCGCGCGGCAGCAGGCGCCTGGCCAGTGCGTGGTCGGGATGCGTCTCGAGCTCCGGGTAGCCGATGCTCGCCACGCTCTCGTGGCCGGCGAGGAAGGCGACGACCTTGCGCGTGTTCTCGACGTGGCGCGCCATCCGCAAGGGCAAGGTCTCGATGCCTTGCAGGATCAGCCAGGCGGTGTGCGGGCTCATGCTCGCGCCGAAATCGCGCAGGCCCTCGCGGCGCGCGCGCAAGAGAAAGGCGCCCACCGTGCTTTCCTCGCTGAACACCATGCCGTGAAAGCCTTCGTAGGCGCGCGTCAGCTCGGTGAAGCGGCCCGACTTCTCGGTCGCCGCGTCCCAGTCGAAACGGCCGCTGTCGACGAGCACGCCGCCGATCACCGTGCCGTGGCCGGAGAGGAACTTGGTCGCGGAGTGATAGAGCAGGTCGGCGCCGTGATCGAAGGGCTTCATCAACCATGGGGTGGTGAAGGTCGAATCGACCAGCAGCGGCAGGGCGTTTTCGTGCGCGATCGCGGCGACGGTCGGGATGTCTAGCACGTCGAGCCCCGGGTTGCCGAGCGTCTCGCCGAACAGCAGTTTGGTCTCGGGCCGGATCGCGGCCCGCCAGGCGTCGAAGTCGCCCGGCGTGACGAAGGTGGTCGTGATGCCGAAGCGCGCCAGCGTGTAGTGCAGCAGGTTGTGAGAGCCGCCGTACAGCGCGCTCGAGGCGACGATGTGCGAGCCGGCGCCGGCCAGCGTCGCGATCGCCAGGTGCAGCGCGGCCTGGCCGCTTGCCGTGACGATCGCGCCGGTGCCGCCTTCGAGCGCCGCGACGCGCTCTTCGAGCACCGCGTTGGTGGGATTGGAGATCCGGCTGTAGACGTGCCCGGAGCGCTCCATGTTGAAGAGCGAAGCGGCGTGCTCGCTCGATTCGAACACGAACGAGGTCGTGAGATGGATCGGAACGGCGCGCGCGCCGGTGGCAGGATCGGGCGCGGCGCCGGCGTGCAGCGCCAGGGTGTCGAAGCCGGGGTTGGCGTAGCCGGGCATGGGGCGTCCTTTTCGGGACGATTGTGGGCTATATTGATCCGCAAACAGCTCCCCGGAGACAGCCATGAAAGTCAGCGACATCCTGCGTGTCAAGGGAGGCACGCTTTTCACCGTGACGCCCGTCGAAACGCTGAGCGCCGCGCTCGACGTCATGTCGCACCACGACATCGGCTCGCTGGTGGTCATGGACCATGGCGAGCTGGTCGGCATGCTGACGTTTCGCGAGGTCATCCAGGCGATCGTGAAGAACGGCGGCAGCCTCGGCGCAACGCGCGTGCAAAGCGTGATGGATGATCACCCGCTCACCTGCACGCCCGACACCGATCTCGACGAAGTGCGCCGCATCATGCTCGGCCGCCATGCCCGCTACACGCCGGTGTTGAGCGACCGCACGCTGATGGGCGTGATTTCGTTCTACGACGTGGCCCGGGCCGTCGTCGACAGCCAGGACTTCGAAAACCGCATGCTCAAGGCCTACATCCGCGACTGGCCGGTGGAAAGCCGTGACGATTTGCCGTCGTCGAACCCCGCGAACTGAGAGCCAATGCCCGGAAGCACTCTCGGCACGCTGTTCCGCGTCACGAATTTCGGCGAGAGCCACGGCCCGGCGATCGGCAGCGTCGTCGACGGTTGCCCACCGGGGTTGGAACTCTCGGCCGAAGATATCCAGCCCGATCTCGACCGCCGTCGCCCGGGAACGTCACGCCACGTGACACAGCGTGCCGAAGAAGACAGGGTCGAGATCCTCTCGGGCGTTTTCGAAGGCAAGACCACCGGCACGCCGATCGCCTTGCTGATCCGCAACACCGATCAACGCGGCAAGGACTACGCAAACCTGCTGAACACCTTTCGACCGGGCCATGCCGACTACACCTATCTGCACAAATACGGCTTTCGCGATCCGCGCGGCGGGGGCAGGGCCTCGGCGCGACTCACCGCGCCTTCGGTGGCCGCGGCGGCGATCGCGAAGAAGTGGCTGAAGCTACGGCACGGCACGACGTTCGTCGCGCACATGACGCAAATCGGAGAGATCGTCATTCCCTTCGAGGGCCTCGAGCACATCGCGCACAACCCGTTCTTCGCCGCCAATGCGAGTGACATCGCGCGCATCGAGGCCTACATCGACGCGCTGCGCAAGGAGGGCGACAGCTGCGGAGCGCGCATCGCCGTGGTGGCGAGCGGTGTTCCGGTCGGCCTCGGCGACCCGCTCTACGACAAGCTCGACGCCGACATCGCCTACGTGATGATGGGTCTGAATGCGGTCAAGGGCGTGGAGATCGGCGCCGGTTTCGCGTCCATCTCGCAGCGCGGCAGGACGCACGGCGACGAGATGACGCCCGAGGGGTTTGCCAGCAACAACGCCGGCGGCGTGCTCGGCGGCATCTCGACCGGACAGGACATCGCCGTCTCCATCGCGATCAAGCCGACCAGCTCGATCCGCAGCCCGCGCCGCTCGATCGACCTGGATGGCAAGGCGACGACGGTCGAGACTTTTGGCCGGCACGACCCCTGTGTCGGTATCCGCGCCGCGCCGATCGCCGAAGCGCTGCTCGCTCTCGTCGTGATGGACCACGTGCTGTTGCATCGAGCGCAGTGCGGCGACGTCCGCGCCGCTACGGCACCGATCCCCGCGCGCGCGCCTTGAGCGGCGTAAGACCGGGAGCCGCGCCGCGGGCGAGCGTCCTGCCGTTCGCGGCTGTCTCACTCTTCTACTTCGGCTTCGCCGGCTTGTTCGGCACCTACGCACCGCTCTGGTACCAGAGCCTCGGCTACAGCACCTTCGCGATCGGCGCCCTCACTTCCCTGCAGAGCTCGACGCGCCTGTTCGCGCCTTATGCGTGGGGTTGGTCGGCCGACCACAGTGGGCGCCGCGAAACGCTGCTTCGGGTCGCAGTCGGCGGTGCGCTCATCGCTTCGCTGGGCTTTTTCATCGCGCCGAGTTACGCGTGGATCGCGATCGTCTGCGTCGTGCTTTCGCTCTGCACCGCCGGTGTGGTGCCGATCAGCGAGGCGGCGCTCGCCCACCATGTGAGCAGCGAAGGCCGGCTCGACATCACGCGCTACGGGCGGGTGCGCCTGTGGGGTTCGCTCGGCTTCATCGGCGCCGTGACGACGAGCGGCTTCGTGCTTCAGGTGGCCGGTGTCGAGCGTTTTCCAGTCCTGTGCAGCGGACTGCTCGGTTGGCTTCTCGTTGCGACGTTTCGTCTGCCGGTGACACGCGACCCGGTGCATGCGGACGTTCCAGTACAGGGCGCGCTGGCCGTGCTGCGCGAGCCGGTCGTCGCATGGTTCTTCACCGGCACCTTTCTCACGGTGCTGGCCCACACGAGCTTGTATGCCTTCTATTCGCTCTACCTGTCGTCGCTCGGCTACGGAAAGGGCGCGATCGGACTGCTCTGGTCGGTGGGCGTGCTGATCGAAGTCGCGTGGTTTGCCCTGCAGGGCCGCTGGATCCATCGCCTTCCGGTGCACGGCTGGCTGGTGCTGGCGGCGATCGCATCGGCGCTGCGCTTCGCGGCGATCGCCGTCTTTGCCGGCTTTGCCGCCGTTCTCGTCGCCGCACAGTTGCTGCACGCAGTCACCTTCGCGGCGCAGCACTCGGCTTGCATCACGGTCATTACGCGCCACTTCCCCGGGCGATTGCGGGGCCGTGGTCAGGCGCTCTACACCGTCCTCGGCTACGGCGCCTCGGGCGTGCTGGGCGGCGTGGCCGGCGGCGCCTTGAGCCAGCGCTTCGGCTTCGCCTCGGTGTTCTGGGCGGCGAGTTTCATTTCGGCCGCCGCCGCCTTGAGTTGCTGGCGGGCCCTGGTGCTGGAGCGCGCCCGTCTCTGAGCGGGGCGCAGTGGGGGCGTTCACCGGGACGCTTTGTCACCGTCTCCTGCCGTCGAACCCCGCCATTCCGCAGTTGGTCGCACGCGTCGCGGTCCCGTCAGGTCGCAGTCATACACTCGCGGCCATGAAAATTTCGTCGAAGAGCAGGCGCCGCTGGTTCTGGGTGGGGGGCGCGCTGTTGGGGCTCGTTGTCGTAGCGCTGGCGCTCGCGCTGGCACCGCGTTCGGGCAACGGTTCGGCCAAGGCCGATGGCAAGGACAAGGCGCCGGTGCCGCTCGAATTCACCCCGGCCGAGGTGGCGCGGCCGGTGCTCGCGAAACTGCCTGTGGTCATCGAGTTCTCCGGTCCTCTCGTGGCACCACGGACCGCGGTGGTTCGCGCCAAGGCGGCCGGCACGCTGCTGTCACTCGCGGTCGCTGAAGGCAGCCGGGTCAAGGCGGGACAGGTGATCGGCGAGATCGACCTCTCGGACCTGAAGACGCGGGTCAGCGAACGATCGGCCATGGTCGAGTCGGCGCAAGCGAGCCTGCTCGAAGCCGAGCGCCAGCACACGGCCAACGTCGGCCTGGCGAGCCAGAACTTCATTTCGTCGACGGCGTTGCAGAGCTCGCGGGCCAAGCTCGACGCGGCCCGCGCCCAGCTCAAGTCGGCGCAGGCGCAGCTCTCGGTGTCGCGGATCGGCGTCAAGGAGGCGGCGTTGGCGGCGCCGATCTCGGGCATCGTCGGCAAGCGGCACGTCGTCCCCGGCGAAAAGGTAAGTGCCGAGCAACAGGTGGTGACCATCGTCGACCTGGGATCCCTCGAGCTCGCCGGGTCGGTCGGCACGCACGAGGTGTCGCGGTTGCGCGCCGGGCAGCAGGTCGAGGTTCGCGTCGAGGGCCAGACCGATCCCGTGCCCGGGCGCATCGACCGGATTTCGCCGGCGGCGGAAGCGGGCACGCGCGCCATCGTCGTCGTCGTCTCGCTCGACAACAAGGGCGAGCGCTATCGCGCGGGGCAGTATGCGCAAGCGCGCGTGGAACTCGCCGACGACGCGGCGCGCCTGACCATTCCGGCGGCCGCGGTCGGCCAGGCCTCGGGACAGGATTTCGTGTGGGCGATCGAGAACGGTTCGCTGGTCCGGCGCATCGTCATCACCGGGCGCAAGGACATGGCCGCCGGGCGCGTCGAAGTCAGCAAGGGACTTGCCGCCGAGACCCAGATCCTTGTCGCGCGCTTCGACAACCTGAAGGAGGGCGCACCGGCCCGCGTTGTCGCGCAGCGCGCCGCCGGCGCCGCATCGGTGCCTTCTCGCGCGACGGCTTCGGCGTCGTCCGCGCCGCAATCCTGAGCGGGGAAACGTCTCATGTGGTTCACCCGCGTCTCGATCAACAACCCCGTCTTCGCGACGATGACCATGGCCGCGCTGTGCGTGCTCGGCCTGTTCTCGTACAGCCAGCTGCGCGTCGAGCGATTGCCCGACATCACGCCGCCGATCGTGTTCGTGAGCGTCGCGTATCCCGGCGCCTCGCCCGACGCGACCGAGAGCGAGCTGACGCGGCCGATCGAGCTCGCGCTGAACGGCATCGCCGGCGTAAAGATGATCCGCTCGAACAGCCTCGAGGGACGCAGCGAGACGGTGGTCGAGTTCCAGGTCTCGGCCGACATGAACCGCGCCGTGCAGGACGTTCGCGACAAGGTCGCCACCGTGCAGCCGAGCTTTCCGCGCGACGCCAAACAGCCCTCAATTTCGCGCTTCGATGGCGACAACGCGCAACCGACGGTCTACCTGTCGCTTCTGGGCGTCGATCGCGGCTCTCGCGAGCTCTCGCTGCTGGCCGAGCAGGTGGTTCGCAAGCGCCTGGAGCGCGCGACCGGCGTTGCCCGCGTCGACGTCGGCGGACTCACGGTGCGCCAGGTCCGCGTCGACCTCGACCCGCAGCGCCTGCGCGCCTATCAACTGACGCCCGGGGACGTATCGCAGGCGCTGCGGCGCGCCAACGCCGACATGCCGGTCGGCCTGCTCGCGGGCGGCAAGGAAGACGCGATCGTTCGCGTCGAGGGCAAGGTTCGCGACGCCAAGGCGTTCGCCGATGTCATCGTCGCCAGCCGCAACGGGATGGTGGTTCGGCTTGCCGATCTCGGCACGCTGGTCGAGCGCGAGCGCGAGCCCGATTCGATCTCGCGCGTCGACGGCATCCCGGCGATCTCGTTCCAGGTGTTCAAGCAGCAGGACGCCAACATCGTCGAGACCGGCGAGGCGATCAAGGCCGCGGCGGCGGAGCTGCGCGAGACCATGCCGCCGGGCGTGGAGTTGCGCCTCGTCTATGCGGACAGCGACTGGGTGGCGCGCTCGCTCGACGGCGTCAAGAACACGCTCATCGAGGGCGCCTTGCTCACGATCGCGATCGTCTTCCTGTTCCTGCACAGCTGGCGCAGCACGATCATCACGGGACTGACGCTGCCGATCGCGGTGATCTCGTCGTTCATCGCCGTCTACCTGTTCGGCTTCACGCTCAACTTCATGACGATGATGGCCCTGTCGCTGTGTATCGGCCTGCTCATCGACGACGCGATCGTGGTGCGCGAGAACATCGTGCGTCACATCCACATGGGCAAGGGCCACCGTGAAGCGGCGAGCATCGGCACCGAGGAGATCGGGCTGGCGGTGATGGCGACGACCTTCGCGATCTGCGCGGTGTTCGTTCCGGTCGCGTTCATGAAGGGCATCGTCGGCAAGTTCTTCTACCCCTTCGGCATCACGGTCGCGGTTGCCGTTCTGGTCTCCCTGTTCGTCAGCTTCACGCTCGATCCGATGCTTTCGAGCATCTGGCGCGACCCGCCGACGAATCGCTTGCTCCAGGTGCCCGGGCTCGGCCACCTGATGCGCGGCACGGACCGTTTTCTCGACGTTTTGCACCGCGTCTACGAACGCACGATTCGCTGGATCTTCTCGGGCCGTCGCTATCGCGTCTTCGTCCCGCCACTGCCGGCCTGGGGACGCCCTTTTCATGCCGATGGCCGACGCAACCGCAACGCGGCGCGCGGGCTTCGCTTCGCAACCGCCACGCCGCGCGGCCTGGTGGTCCTGGCGGGCGTCGGCAGCTTCGTCCTGGCCGTCGCGCTCGCGATCTTCGCGGTCGGCAGCGAGTTCATACCCGAATCGGACAACAGCTACATCCAGATGAATGTCGAGTTGCCGGTCGGCACCAGTCTCGGTCGGGGCAGCGACAAGCTGCTCCAGGTCGAAGAGATCGTGCGCAGGTTCCCGGAGATCCGCATGGTCTCGACGACCGTCGGCGACACCGGCAACGGCAGCCGCAATTCGGCCAGCCTCAGCATCCAGCTCACCAAGCCGCACGAGCGCAAGCTCAGCCAGAGCCAGCTAGAAAAGGCGCTGCGCGACGCGCTGAAGCCGATTCCGGGGATCAGCGTGACGCTCGGTAACCAGCCGATCTACGTCGCCTTGCTCGGCCCCGATCCGAACGTGCTCGAGACCGAAGTGCTGAAGCTGCAGGAGAAGGTGTCCAAGGTGCCGGGGATCGCCGATCTCACGACTTCGGTAAAGCCCGGAATCCCTGCCTTTGCGGTGCGCCTCAAGCCCGACGCCGCGCGCGAGTTGGGCCTGACGACGACGCAGCTCGCCACGAGTCTGCGCAGCTTCGTCAACGGCGACGTCGCGACCTACTGGACATCGCCCGACGGCGAGCAGGTCGATGTCGAGCTTCGTTTGCCCCAAGCCGCGCGCGAGAACGTGTCGCAGCTCGACGATTTGCCCGTGGCTTACGCGAAAGACGGGACGCCGATTTCACTGTCGCGAATCGCCGACATCGTGCCGGTCATCAATCCGGTCGTCATCAAGCGCCAGGACCTGCAACGCCGGCAGGCGATCTACGCCGGAACGCAGGGCCGGCCGAGCGGCAATGTCGGGGCCGATGTGCAAAAGATCGTCAAGGCCACGCAACTGCCGCCGGGCTACCGTTTCGACGTCGGCGGTCAGACCAAGGACCAGCAGGAGGCTTTCCGGGGCTTGCTGCTCGCCATTGGCGCGGCAATTGTCTTCATCTACATCGTGCTCGCCTCGCAGTTCGGCAGCGTCCTGCAACCGATTGCGATCATGGCCTCGCTGCCTCTGGCGCTGCTGGGCGTCATGCTCGCGCTGCTGGTGACGCGCTCGACGCTCAACCTGTTCTCGATGATCGGCCTGGTGATGCTGATGGGGCTGGTCACCAAGAACGCGATCCTGCTCGTCGACTTTGCCAACCACGGGCGGCGCGCCGGTCTTTCGGTGCCAGAAGCCTTGCTTCAGGCCGGGCTGGTGCGGATGCGGCCGATCATCATGACCACCGCGGCCATGGTCTTCGGCATGTTGCCGCTGGCGCTGGCCCTGAACGAAGGCGGCGAGATCCAGGCGCCGATGGGTCGCGCCATTATCGGCGGGGTGATCACATCGACCTTGCTCACGCTGGTCGTGGTGCCGGTGCTCTACTCCTACCTTGTGCGTGATCGCAAGCTCAAGCCGGCGCCCGAGGAAGCACCGGCCGCACCGACGGCGAGCGGCGCCGTGGGCGCCTTCATGCCGGCCGCCAAGGAGTGACGGTCCGCGCGCTTCGGGCGCGCCGCTACTGGGAGACGGGGATGACGCCGCGCACGATCGGGTAGATCTGGTTCTGCCAGCGCTTGCCGCTGAACACGCCGTAGTGGCCGACCCCGGCCTGCACGTAGTGCGTGCGCAGATACGGGGCGCAGGCTGGTGCGCAGGTGGTGTGCGGCCAGCGTCTGGCCGATCGCGCAGATGTCGTCCTTCTCGCCCTCGATGGTGATGAGGGCGGTGGGCCGAATCGCGTTGCCCGAGCCCATTGCCGTTCGGTGATCGGCGAGATGAATTCCGGCTTCGCCCACTTGAGCTCGGCCCTGCCGCTGAACCTGAAGGCACGCATAAGCCGTTCCAAGGGGGTGGGCTCAGTTTTCGTAGGCCGACATTGGCGGGCACGAGCACGAGAGGTTGCGGTCGCCCCAGACGTTGTCGACGCGTCCGACCGGCGACCAGTACTTCGCGCGGCGTAGGGCGGGCAGCGGGTACGCCGCTTCTTCGCGCGTGTAGGCGTGGGTCCATTCGGCGACGAGCAGCGTCTCGGCCGTGTGCGGCGCGTGCTTGAGCGGGTTGTCGTCGGGCGGCCAGAGACCTTGCTCGACCTTGGCGATCTCGGCGCGGATCGTGATCATCGCCTCGCAGAAGCGATCGAGCTCGGCCAGCGATTCGCTTTCGGTCGGCTCGACCATCAGCGTGCCGGCGACCGGAAAGCTCAGCGTCGGCGCGTGGAAACCGTAGTCGATCAGACGCTTGGCGACGTCTTCGGCGCTGATGCCCTGCGCGCCGCCGGTTGCTTCCTTCAGCGGCCGCAGGTCGAGGATGCACTCGTGCGCCACGCCGCCGCCCTTGATGCCGGCGACATTGCCGCTGTAGTGCAGCTCGTAGTGATCAGCCAGGCGCGCGGCGATGTAGTTGGCCGAGAGGATGGCCGTCTCGGTTGCACGCTGCAGGCCGTCGGCGCCCATCATGCGCATGTACATCCAGCTGATCGGCAGGACGGAGGCGTTACCGAGCGGAGCCGCCGAGACC
>JAYSMB010000244.1:0-8260 GCA_043725065.1 Burkholderiales bacterium | reverse complement strand
TTCGCGTCGCGCCGGCTCGAGGCCGACTTCATCGAGCCCTGGGATCTGTGGCTCGGCGACGCGATGCAGGCGCAACGCCAGGCGCTTGGCGACGCCTGGGTCGAGGCCTACCTGGACAGCCCGCCGTGGCGTTTCGTGCTGTCGCCGGGCCTGCTTCCCGGCATCGATCCCGCGCTTGCATTCGCCGGCGTGCTGGTGCCCTCGGTCGATCGCGTTGGCCGCTATTTTCCGCTCACGATCGCTGCCTCGCTGGCACGCGTTCCCGGCACCGCGGCCGAGTTCGAGGTGCTGCTGGCCTGGATGCATCGGCTCGAAGACGCGGCGCTCGATGCCTTGCAGGGCGACTGGAGCATCGACGATCTCGAGCACGCACTCGCGGACCTGTCGCCGCCCACCGACGAAGCGGCCGCTTCTTCCGGAGATCGTCTCGCTGCCGTGCGCGGCGCGGTCGCGGCGGCGGTCTCAGGCGGCGGCGGTTTCGTCGACATCGCCGCGGTCACCAGCCGCGCCGAGCTCGCGACGGTGTTTTCGCGCCCGCCCGACAAAGCGCAGGCGTACGCCAACGCGGCAGCGCCTGCCTTGCACGGCATCGCCTTCTGGATCGACGATTCTCCGGCGCGGTCGCGCCTGCTCGTCAGCGAGGGCCTGCCCGGTCACGACAACTTCGCCCGCATGTTCGGTGGCGGCGGCCAATCGGCGCGGGGCGCCGCGGCGCGCAGTGGGCCGGCCGAGGACGATCCGCTGGCCACACTGCCGCAGGCCCTGGATGCGCCGATCGCCGCCACGGTACGTAACGCAACGGCGGAAGAAACCGACTTGCTCGGCATGTTCCAGGTTTCGTCCGAGACGGCGAGCACCTCGAACACCCACCCCCGACCGGCTGGCGAGGGCGACGACATCCTTGCCCTGTTCGGCGCCGGCGACGACGCGGCACCATTCGACGCCAGTCCGCAGGGAGCACCCAAGGAGAACGACATCCTCGCCTTGTTCGAAGTCCAACCCGACATGGCCTCGACGCATGAGTCGCACGAATCGCCAGAACAGGAACAAGCGCAGCCGAAGAAGCCGGACATTCTCGACCTGTTCGGCGGCCCGCCCGCCGAGCCAGACACCGGCAAGGCCCATTGAGCCGATGAGCAACGACGACGATCAGCCAACCCGTATCCTGCCGCCGCAGTCGCAGAAGACGCAGGTCGCCCCGCAGCGCACGGAAATGGCGCCGCATCGCACGGAGATCGCAGCGCCGCCCGAGCCCTTTTCTCCCGACGGCGAAGCGACCGTGATCCGGCCGCGCCCGGCGCTCGCACCGTCGAACGACGATGGCAACCATCTGCCGGTGGGCTTTTATCTCGGTGAGTTCGAGATCACGAAGATGCTCGGTGAGGGCGGCTTCGGCATCGTCTATCTTGCCGAGGATCATTCGCTCGGTCGGCGCGTCGCGCTGAAGGAGTACATGCCGTCGTCGCTGGCTCAGCGCGTGGGGGGCACCCAGGTTTCGGTGAAGTCCGAGCGGCACCGCGAGACTTTCGAGGCTGGCCTGAAAAGCTTCGTCAATGAAGCCCGGCTGCTGGCCCAGTTCGACCATCCGTCGCTGGTCAAGGTCTACCGGTTCTGGGAGGCGAACGGCACGGCCTACATGGTGATGCCGTTCTACGAGGGCGTCACGCTCAAAGACGAGTTGAAGGCGATGGGTGCGCCGCCCGATGAAAACTGGCTGCGCGAATTGCTGGAGCCGCTCACCGAGGCGCTCGCGGTGATCCACGCCGAGCAGTGCTACCACCGCGACATCGCGCCCGACAACGTGATCCTGCTCAAGGGCAGCAACCGGCCGCTGCTGCTCGACTTCGGCGCGGCGCGACGCGTCATCGGCGACATGACGCAGGCGCTCACGGTGATCCTGAAGCCGGGTTACGCGCCGGTCGAGCAGTACGCCGAAGTACCGGGCATGAAGCAGGGCCCGTGGACCGACGTGTACGCGCTCGCCGCCGTCGTCTACTACGCCATCACCGGCAAGACGCCGCCGACCTCGGTCGGTCGGCTCATGAACGACAACTACGTGCCGATGACCCAGGCCGGCGCGGGCCGCTACAGCCCCGGCTTTCTTGCGGCAATGGATCGCGCGCTGATCGTCAAGCCGGAGCAGCGGACCCAATCGATCGACGACTTGCGGCACGACCTCGGCATGGCCGCGAGCGACCCCGACCCGGCCAGGACCGAGCGGCGCAACCGGTCGCCGAACACCGTCGCGGGCAGCCTGCCCGCGGGTGCGGCGGTCGCGCGCAAGAGACGCGCCGGCGTATTCGCGGGGGTCGGAGTCGTTCTCGTGCTGGCCATCGCTGGCGGCCTGTACGCGTTACTGGGAGGCAAGCCGGCCGCTCCGACGGCTGTGGCATCGACTGCCGCGCCGCCCTCCGCGACCACTCCGGTCGATACTGCGCCGGTCGAATCGGCATCGCCCGTCGTCGTCGCGCCAATAGCACCGACGGATCGGGCGTCACCGGTGCAAGCGGCGCCGGCGGGACCTTTCGATCCGGCGCACGAGTTCGAGCGCGTCGCGGCCGCGCAGTCGCCGGACTACAAAGTCTTCGCGGCGGCCGACAAGCCGCAATTGCGCATCAACAAGGACAAGATGACCTTCAAGGTGAAGACCGAGAAGGAGGGCCATCTCTACGTACTCATGCACGGCACCGACGGCGCGATCATCCAGTTGTTCCCGAACGCCGAGGCCAAGAACAACCAGATTCGCGCCGACACGACCTTGTCGCTGCCGCCCGGCAAGGGCAACTGGGACATCGGCGTTGGCGGGCCAGTGGGCATCGATCATCTGATCGCCATCGTCTCGAAATTCCCGCGCGATTTTCCCGGCCTCGGCCTCAAGATGCGGGACGGATTTGGCCAGACCACCGCCGACGAAGCGGGCGTAGCAGCGAAAGCGCAAGGCAGCGGTGCTTCGATCTTCGCCGGCCGGCCAGTCTGTCAACAACCTTGCACGGACGACTACGGCGCGGCGCTGTTCACGGCCGAAGAGATCAACTGACATCGGTCGCAACGCGGCTGCGGCAATAGGAGCACACATGAGCGACGACGACTGGACTCCCGACTTCGGCACGCTCGACGCGGCGGCGCCGCCGTGGGCGGCCAAGCGCCCGGTGCGTATCGCGGTGTTCGGAGACTTCAGCGCCGGCGCCGCCGCCGGCCGTCTCGAGACCGGCGACGACCTGGCGCGGCGCAAGATGATGTCGGTCGAGTTCGACACGCTCGAAGACACGCTCGCCCGCCTCGAGGTCAAGCTGGCCCTGCCGATCGGCGAAGGCGGCGACGGTGTCGAAGTCGAGTTCGGCGAGCTCGACAGTTTCCACCCCGACTCGCTGTACCGCGAGCTGCCGATGTTCAAGGCGCTCGCCGACTTGAGGAAGCGCCTCAACAACACAGCGACGTTCGCGAAGGCTGCGGCCGAAGTGCAGGCGATGGCGGGTGGGCCGATGCGGCGTGCATCGCGCAGCGGCAGGCGCCGTTCGAAAAGCGGTGCGCCGGCCGCCGACGCGAAGCTTTCCGATTTTGCGCGGCTGGTCGGCCTCGCATCGGAGGTCAATGTCGATGCGCCGGTCGATGCCTTGCTGAAACGCGTCCTCGGCCCCTTCGTCACGGCCGCACCCGATCCGAAGCGCGATGCCCTCGTCGCCACCGTCGACAGCGCGCTGTCGGATGCGATGCGCACGGTGCTGCATCAAAGCGAGTTCCAGAACCTCGAGGCGCTCTGGCGCGGCATGGACATGCTGCTCAGGCGAGTCGAGACCGGCCCCTCGCTGCAAGTCTTGCTCGTCGATATGTCGGCCGAGGAGTTTGCGGCCGACCTCAGCGGCGCGAGCGATCTCACCGAGACCGGCCTGTATTCGATGCTGGTCGACAAGCCCTCGCAGGACAAGGCCGGCGGCGTCTCGCTGATCCTCGGCCTCTACCAGTTCGAGCCGACGCCCCCGCACGCCGAGTTGCTCGGCCGTATGGCCAAGATCGCCAAGATCGCGGGCGCGCCGTTCATCACCTCGATCAGCAGCGACGCCTTCACCGATCGCCGGAAGGCGCCGCACGCCTTGATGGCGCAGGCGCTCGAGGCCCTGCGCGATCTGCCCGAAGCTTCACACCTCGCCCTGCTCTCGCCGCGCTTCATGCTGCGTCATCCGTACGGCAAGAAGAGCGACCCGATCAACGCCTTCGCGTTCGAGGAGTTCACGCCCGAAGAAGGCTTGCGCGGCATGCTCTGGGGCCATCCGGCCCTTCTCGCTGCCTCGCTGCTGGCCGCGCCGACGGGCAGCACGCTGTCGATCGGCGATCTGCCGTTTCACTACGTTGTCGACGGCGATGGCGACCAGGTGGCGCTGCCGACGACGGAGCGTCTCGTCAATCTGGCCGCGGCCGAGATGTTGCGCCGGGTCGGCATCGACGCCTTGATGGCGCACAAGGGGCAACCCGAGCTGCGCATTGCCGGGCTAGACACCGTGAACGGCAATTCGATCGCGCTGCCGGGTCTGGCCAAGCCGGCGCAACGAATGTCATTCACGACGTCGGTACAAGGCAAGATGCCCGATGCCGAGAAGCCGGCCAAGGGCGGCAAGGCCAAGGCGAAGGCCGCGGCGAGCGACGACGGAGATGCCGAAACGATCAGCAGTGACACGACAAGCGGCGACGACGCCGATGCCGGCACCGCGAGCTCCGACAGCACCGGCGACACCAGCCTCGACGATCTGCTCGCCAGTCTGGGCGATGATGGCAGCGGAACGCCGGCAGCGAGCGAAGGCGCTCCAGCCACCGAGGAAGCCATCGCCTCCGATGAGGAGATGGACCCTGACCTTGCCGAGCTGCTGAAGTCGCTCGAAGGCTGAGTCCTTCTTCAGCGCCTTCGCTCAGCCGGCGGGGAGTTCGTTGTCGCTGTCGCCGCTGTCCTGCCCCGAGGGCGGGGCGGGAACGCGATAACCTTCCGAGGCCCAGGCACCGAGGTCGGCGTCGCGGCAGCGCTCGCTGCAGAACGGCCGATATGAATTCGATGCGGCGTAGACACTGTCGCCGCCGCATCCGGGGCAGCGCACGATGCGGCGGATCAGCGGCTCGTCGTTGCCATGCGCTTCGGCCATCGCGAGTTTCTCAGGCGCAAAGCGTGAGCTCGAAGCCCGTGTCGCCTGTGGTCGGGCGCAGCCGCCCGTCGGGCTCCTGGCGCATCAGGCGTACCTGCACCATCAGGCGATGGCCGCTGATCTCGGGAACGAGTTCGGCGCCGGCTTCAAGGCGCACCCGCATCAGCTGAAAGACGCGGCCGGCCGCGAGGCTTTGCGAGTACTGTCCGCCGATCGCGATGACCTTGTGCGGCGCGCCCGAATCGCGCAACAGGCCGAGCAGGACCTGCAAGGCTTCGGCCAGAGGCATCAAGGTGGCGACCCACTGCAGCAGGTCGGCGCGGCGCCGGTTCGGGGCAAGCTGCTGCCACGCGTAGTAGGCCGGCAGATCGAACTCGCAGGTGCCGCCAGGAATGCTGATGCGGCTTCTGATGCTCATCAACCACTCGTTGCCGGCGAGCGCCGCTCCCGCCTTGCCCGACACCTGGTTGAGGCGGCCGAAGGCGCCGTCGATGCGGCTGATCGTCTCGTCGAGGACGCTTTCCGAGACCCCGGGATTGCCGCGGTAGCCGGCGAGTTGCTGGCGGTGCTTGTCGAGTTCCTTCAGGAGGTCGGACTTCAGGTCGGCGCGCGAGCCGACGTCCATGATCTCGAAGATCGTCGCCAGCGCGTGGTGGTGATCGACCGGCGCGTCGCGCTCGATCAGCTGGCCGAGCCGATCGAACAGATGCTCGAGCCGCAGCATGGTGCGGATGCTCTCGTTGAACGGGTACTCGTAGAGGATCAAGGCGGGGTCGAGGATCGGTCAGCGCGGGCGCCGCGGCCAGGGCCCGGCAACGCAGTTCGCGGCGATTGTTTCACAGCGATTCGTGACCGCCGCGTTGTACGGGGTTGCAGACGAGGGCGATCGTCTGCCGCCAGAGTGCATCGATCTCGAGGCCGAGTTCTTCGAGGCCGATCCCGTCGTTGTCGATGACCGCGTCGGCCGCGGCACGCCGCGCCGCCCGGCTCGCCTGTTGAGCGACGACGGCGCGCACGGCGCTCCCGGTCCAGCCCGATCGCGCCATGACGCGCTCGACCTGCAAGGCCTCGGCGCAATCGACGAGCCAGACTCGATCCACCCGGCGCCGCCAGCGCCCCGACTCGACAAGCAGGGGGATGTCCAGGATCGTCACATGCGATCTCGACGCAGCGACACGATGTTCGACTTCGGCGCCGATGAGCGGATGAAGAATGGCTTCGAGGCCTTGCCTGGCGCCGGCATCGGCGAACGCTGCCTCGCGCATGCGCGCGCGATCGAGGGCGCCGTCGGCGGCGATGAACAGCGGACCGAAGGCGGACCGAATCGCGTCGATGGCGCTGCCGCCGGCACGTGTCAGCGTGCGCGCGATCGCGTCGGTGTCGACCAGCTCGGCGCCACGCTCGACCAGTCGTGCCGCGACCGTACTCTTGCCGCTGCCGATGCCGCCGGTGAGGCCGATGCGAAGCTTCAGATCCGCGGCAGCCACAGTCGCATCAACTGGTCACCGAAAAACAGCGCGGCGACGCCGCCGCCCGCGAGGTAGGGACCGAACGGGATCGGCACGTCCCGGCCGTGGCTGCGGAACACGATCAGGGCAATGCCCACCAGGGCGCCGACGGCCGAGGACAGCAGGACGATCAACGGGATCATCTGCCACCCCATCCAGGCGCCCAGCGCCGCGAGCAATTTGAAATCACCGGCGCCCATGCCTTCCTTGCCGCGAATGATCCGAAAGGAATTCGCAACCAGCCAGAGCGACAGATAGCCGGCCACCGCGCCGCCGACCGATGCTTCCAGGGTGACCGGAATCCAGCCGCGTGCCGCGGCAATGATGCCGGCCCACATCAGCGGCAAGGTCAGGATGTCGGGCAGGAGCTGGGTGTCGAGGTCGATGAAGGCCATTGCCATCAGCGTGGCCACAAGGCCGCACCAGAGCAGGGCGACAGGTTGCGCGCCAAAGCGCCAGCTGATCAGCGCAAAGAGCACGCCGGTCGAGACCTCGACGACCGGATAGCGCGCCGAGATCTGCGTCTTGCATGCCGAGCAGCGACCACGCAGCCAGAGCCAGCTCGCCAGCGGGATGTTCTCGTACCAGGTGATGGCATGGCCGCACGAAGGGCAGCGCGAGCGCGGCGTCGACAGCGTGAGCGTCGGCGTTTCGGCGACTTCGAGGCCGAGCAGTTCGGCGCTTTCCTGCTTCCAGCCGCGCTCCAGCATCAGCGGGAGGCGGTGGACGACGACGTTGAGAAAGCTGCCGATGCAAAGGCCGAGAACGGCCAGGACCCAGGGCGAAAGCAGGAACTCGGTGAGGAGCATCTAGGGTCTGAAATCGACGTCAGACCACCTGGCCCAGCTTGAAGATCGGCAGGTACATGGAAACGACGATGCCGCCGATGAGCGTGCCGAGGATGACGATGATGAACGGCTCCATCAGGCTCGACAAGCCCTTGACGGCCTCGTCGACCTCGTCTTCGTAGAACTCGGCGGCCTTGCCAAGCATCGCGTCAAGCGAGCCGGATTCCTCGCCGATCGCGCACATCTGCAACACCATCACCGGGAACACGCCGGTCGCCTGCATCGAGGTGGTGAGCGCGGAGCCGGTCGAGACATCCTTCTGGATCTTCTCGGTCGCCTCGGCGAAGACCGCGTTCCCGGAAGCGCCACCGACCGAATCGAGCGCTTCGACCAGCGGTACACCGGCGGCGAACATCGTGGACAGGGTACGCGTCCAGCGTGCGATCGACGACTTGTTGACGAGATCGCCGAAGACCGGCACTTTCAGCAGCAGCCGGTCCATGTACTTCTGCATCTTGACCGAGCGCTTCCAGGACTGCATGAAGAAGTAAATGCCGCCGCCGCCCAAGCCGAAGATCAGGTACCAGTACTTGACGAAGATCTTCGACATGCCGATGACGAACATCGTCGGCGCCGGCAGTTCCGCGCCGAAGTTCCGGAACACATCCTCGAACGCCGGAATGACGAAGATCATGATCACCGCGAGCACGACGAACGCGACCGTGATGACGGCGACCGGGTAGATCAGCGCCGACTTGATCTTGTTCTTGATCGCCATCGTCTTTTCCTGGTAGACGGCGAGTCGATCGAGCAGGGTTTCCAGGATACCGCCGGC
>JAYSMB010000243.1:0-5273 GCA_043725065.1 Burkholderiales bacterium | reverse complement strand
GGGCGGCGCCCAGACCGGCACCGGCAAGACCGCCGGCTTCGTCTTGCCGATGCTGCAACGCCTGATGGACAAGCCCGCGGTGCGCGACGCCAAGGGCCGCATCCCGATCCGCACCCTGATCCTCACGCCGACGCGCGAGCTCGCCGCCCAGGTCGAGGAAAGCGTTCGTACCTACGGCAGGCACTCCAAGCTGACCAGCATGGTGATGTTCGGCGGGGTCGGCATGCAGCCGCAGATCGACAAGCTGCGCCGCGGTGTCGACATCCTCGTCGCCACGCCCGGCCGCCTGCTCGACCACCACGGCCAACGCACGCTCGACCTTTCGCACGTGGAAATTTTCGTGCTCGACGAAGCCGATCGCATGCTCGACATGGGCTTCTTGCCCGACATCAAGAAGGTGCTCGCGATCGTTCCGGCGAAAAAACAGAGCCTGCTCTTCTCGGCCACCTTCAGCGACGAGATCAAGGCATTGGCCGACCGGCTGCTCAACGCGCCGGTGTTGATCGAAGTCGCGCGCCGCAACCAGACCGCCGACCTGATCGCGCAAAAGGTCCACCCGGTCGGCCGCGAGATGAAGAAGGATCTTCTGACGCACCTGATCAAGATCAACGACTGGCACCAAGTGCTCGTCTTCACGCGCATGAAGCACGGCGCGAACCGCCTCGTCGAGCATCTGCTCAAGCAAGGCATCAGCGCGATGGCGATCCATGGCAACAAGAGCCAGACCGCGCGCACCAAGGCGCTGGCCGACTTCAAGAAAGGCGATCTGCGGGTGCTGGTCGCGACCGACATCGCGGCACGCGGCATCGACATCGACCAGCTTCCCCACGTCGTCAACTTCGAGGTGCCGAACGTGCCCGAGGACTACGTGCACCGGATCGGCCGCACCGGCCGCGCCGGTTCGACGGGCGAGGCGATCTCGCTGGTCTGCGTCGACGAGAACGGCTTCGTGCGCGACATCGAAAGGCTGATCAGGCACGAGATTCCGAAAGAGATCGTCGCCGGTTTCGCGCCGCCCGCACACGAGAAGCCCGAGCCGATCGTGCTCGGCCGGATGGTGATCGGCGAAGGCGCGGGCCGGGGTGGTGCGCGTCGTTCATCGGCGCCGCGTGGCGATGCCGGTCGCCACGGCGGCGGCGGCGGCGGCGGCTCGCATCGCCAGTCGCCGCCGCGGCCGCAAGGCCCTTCGCGCGACGCTCGATCGAGTGGGCGGCCGCCGTCGCGGTTGGGAACGCCCAAGCGCTGAACCGGTCGCCGTCGGCAAGCCAGCGCGGCCGATACCATGGCGTCGATGTCGCCGCCGTCACGAACCGCCCTCCTCGCCGGTGCCACCGGCCTGGTCGGGCGGGCTTTGCTGCCACTGCTGTTGCGCAGCCATGCGTCGGTCGACGTGCTGGTGCGGCGAGCGGCTTCCGAACTCGGCGACGACCCACGGCTCCGCTCTCACATCGTCGATTTCGCGAAGCTGCCCAAGACCTTTCCCGCGATTGACGATGTCTTCATCGCCCTCGGCACGACGATCGCCGTCGCCGGCTCGCAAGCGGCGTTTCGCGCCGTCGACTTCGATGCGGTGGTCGACACGGCCCGTGCCGCTCGCGCAGCCGGTGCCACACGCCTAGCCATCGTCTCCGCGCTCGGCGCCGACCCGGGATCGCGCGTCTTCTACAGCCAGGTCAAGGGTGAAATGGAACGCGCGGTCGCGGCGATGGGCTACGACTCGCTGATCCTGGCGCGGCCATCGATGCTTGTCGGCGACCGTGCCGCGCTCGGCCAGCCGGTGCGCAGCGGCGAAATCTGGGCGACGCGCCTGACCCGTCCGCTCGGCTGGCTCGTGCCGCGCGGCCTGCGCCCGATCGCCGCGGGCGACGTGGCCGCGGCGCTGGTCGAAGCAACGAAGCGCGGCCGGCCGGGATTGCATTGCCTCTCCTCCGCCGACATGCAGGGTGCCGCTGGCTGACGACGCGGCGCCAGCCCGTCTCGCGGCGCAAGCGCCGTGCCCGCGAGGCGATCTGGACGAGCGCACCGCGACCGCGCCTCAACCCTCGCCTCGCTTCATCTTCATCCTTTCCCGCGTTGCCTTGCCGCGCGACTTCCACGCCGAAAGTTGCTCCCTGCGTTCGACCCAGCTGAGCGTGTCGCGACGCGTCTCGCGCAACAGCTTCTGGAAGCTGCGCAAGCGGTCCGGATCGACGCCGTCGCGCACCGCGCAACCCGGCTCGCCGCCGTGCGTGCAATCGCGGAAGCGGCATTGCCCTGCGAGCGTTGCGACGTCGCCGAAGCTGGCCGCGAGGGTCGCTGCGTCGATGTCGGGTCGCAGCGTTCGCAGGCCCGGCGTGTCGATGACGCACGCCCCGCCCGGCAGCAGATGCGGGGAACGCGCGGTGGTCGTGTGCATGCCGCGGCTGTCGTGCTCGCGCACGGCACCCGTATCCTGCACGGCGGCGCCGAGCAAGGTGTTGGTCAGGGTCGACTTGCCTGCGCCCGAGGAGCCGAGCAATACCAGCGTCTGGCCGTCGTAGGCGACATGCGCGAAGCGCGCGGCCGTGGCCGGATCGGTGGCATCGACGACGAGTGTCTCGACCGCGCCCGGCAGGCGTCGCGACAACGCGGCGAGGCGTTCGTCGAACCGGGCAGGATCGGCCGCCGCGATGTCGGCCTTGGTCAGGACCACGAGCGGCGCCACGCCACCCGCATACGCGAGCGTCAGGTAGCGCTCGAGGCGGCGCAGGTTGAAATCGTCGTCGAGGCCCATGACGAGCAGGACCCGGTCGACGTTGCTGACGACCGGATGGCGGCTGCCGTCGCCGTCGCGGCGGGCGATGTGCGAGGACGGCGGCACGCGCTCGTGGACCCAGCGCGCGCCGGAGGCATCGCGCGACGCGAGCACCCAGTCGCCGACGGCGAGCATGGTGCCGCTGTCGAGCAGGTGTCGCGCCAGTCGCGGCAACTGCCGCGCCGGGGTCTCGGCAAATCCGTCGTGCAGATGCACGGTTTGGCGGTGAACGGTCGTGACGCGCAGAAGGTCGAACTGCGGCTCACTGCCCCGTGCGCGGATGCGCGCGCGGTCGGCGAGCGCCGGCGTGAGGCCGACGCGTTGGAGGCGATCGAAATCGAAGTGAAGCATGTGTGAAATCCGAAGCGTGTGGCGGCGGCGGGCGCGATCGCGCCGGCCGGGGTCGCCGGCAGGCGAGCTGCCGGAACGAACGATGCGAGGCCGGCCGGGCAAGCGGCGACCGATGCGAGCGACTTCGGACGAACCGGCCGTGGCGGCCCGGGGGCGGAACTACGCGCGGATCAGGCGGCTGCCAACACGGCGGCGGCAGGAGCGGAGTCAGGCAGTGTCTTGGACATGAGGCTCTCCTTCGCAAGGCCGGTAGTGGGCAAGGCGCGTCGCGCCCTGACGATGCGCCGGTAGCAAGGTCCAGCGCGAGCGCGAGTCTGCACGGGGTCGGGCGGCGGCGTCAACGCCGCGATGCTGCTGCCGCGCATTTGCGCAACATGTCAGCGTCTGTCTTGCGAACGTCTTGCACTCGCGGATTGCGCCCGCACATCGCGGTCAAGGTCATCAGGCCGCCCTCGTATGATCCGCCGCGCGCGGTTCGACGCTTGCGCTTCACACCAGGAGACTCGTCATGAAATCGTTTGTCATCGCCCTCGCAGTCGCTCTCGTCGCGGCCACTTCGGTGCCGAGCGACGTTTTCGCGCGCCGCATCGGTGGCGGCGGCACGTCCGGCATGCAGCGCAGTCTGCCGCCCCGGACTGCGCCGGAAACGGCCCGGCCCGCCGCACCTGCTGCGCAGCCCACGGCCGCGCCCACCACCGCTGCGGCCCCGGCCGCTGCCGTGCCCAAGCGTTCCTGGCTCGGCCCGATCGCCGGCCTGGCCGCCGGTCTCGGCATCGCCGCGCTGATGAGCCACTTCGGCATGGGCGCGGAGTTCGGCAACATCCTGATGCTCGTGTTGCTCGCCGGCGTGGCCTTCGTCGCGATCCGCTTTCTGATGCGCCGCTTCGGCCCGGGCGCTGCCGCAAGTGGCTCGCAGGGCCTCCCGTTCGCCGCTGCCGGCGCGCCGATCGCGGCGGCAACGGTCATACCGCAAAGCTTTGGCAGCGGCCCCTCGCTTGCCCCGCAGCCGGCCACCGCAACGCCCTTGCCGGCCGGATTCGACGCTGCCGGATTCGAACGCATCGCCAAGATGATCTTCATCCGCCTGCAGGCGGCCAACGACGCCGGCGACCTGAGCGACCTGCACACCTTCACCACGCCCGAGATGTTCGCCGCCGTCAAGCTCGACCTCCAGGATCGCGGTGCGAAGGCGCAGCAAACCGACGTCGTTCGTGTCGACGCCGAAGTGCTCGACGTCGCGAGCGAGCCCGATCGGCAGATCGTCAGCGTCCGCTTCCACGGCCTGATCCGCGAAGAGATCGGCGCCGGTGCCGAGCCCTTCGACGAAGTCTGGCACTTGGTCAAGCCCGCCGACGGCAGCCGCGAGTGGGCGATCGCCGGCATCCAGCAGTCGGGCACGCAGTTCGCGCAAGCCGCTTGAAGCTGTTCGTCGTCACCGGCGCGTCGCGCGGGATGGGCGAGGCGATCGCAGGTCAATTGCTCGGCGATGCCAGCCACACCGTCGTCTGCCTCTCGCGTCACGAGAGCGCTGCCCTTGCCGCGCTGGCGCGATCCAGCGGCGCCACCTGCGAGCAGTGGACCGCCGATCTGGCCGAGCCTATCGGCGTGGCGGCGCGGCTGCGCGACTGGCTCGGCAGCTGTGACGCTGCCGCGTTCGCGCAAGCCTCGCTCATCAACAACGCCGGTGTCCTGACACGCATCGGCGCGCTGGAAGACTGCGGCGCGGAAGAACTGTCGGCGGCCTTGCGTGTCGGTCTGGAAGCGCCCTTGCTATTGACGGCGGCGTTCCTGCGCGCGACGGCCGCGTGGACCGGCCAGCGGCGCGTGCTCAACATATCGTCGGGCCTGGGCCGTCGCGCGATGGCCGGCCAGGCGACCTACTGTGCCGCCAAGGCCGGCGTGGACCATTTCTCGCGCGCAGTCGCGCTCGATCAGGCCCTGCTCGCCAACGGCGCGAAGATCGTCTCGCTCGCGCCCGGCGTGATCGACACCGACATGCAGGCCCAATTGCGCAGCGCCGACCCGGCCGGCTTCCCCGACCAGGCCATGTTCATCGGCTGGCAGCGCGACGGTCAGCTCGCCTCGCCCCGGCAAGCCGCCGCCAGTGTGCTGGCTTACCTGAACCGGGCCGACTTCGGCAGCCAGCCGA